>NZ_BNTL01000021.1:0-14547 GCF_022179005.1 Pseudomonas sp. PAGU 2196
GCAGATCGCGGCGATCTGGGCCGATGTACTGAAGCTGGAGAAGGTCGGCCTCACTGACAACTTCTTCGCGCTAGGTGGCCATTCCCTGTTGGCGACTTCGGTGATCGTGCGCATCCAGGAGCAAGCTGGTGTTTCGGCCGAGCTGAAAGAGCTCTTCGAGTTCCCTGTCCTGGCTGACTTCAGCCGCCAGCTTGAAGCCAAGTCGCCCGTCATCGACGCTACCCAGGACCAGTTGGCCAAGTCCCTGGCGTTGCTCGACAGCTTGAGCACGGAAGAGCTCGATGAGCTGGTTTCCTAGCTTTTTGACTTAGCAGGGACCGTGTGGGAGCCGGCCAACCGGCGCCCACACGGTAAGCGGCGCGAATTTCCATCTAAATCCTTGCCAGTGCTCAATCGTCTACCTACGGAGGAAATTGAAGAGCTGATTTCTTAGGAGATTCCCTGTGCAAGAGCTGCTCGATACGGTCGTATCGTTGTCCACCCAAAAACGTAAGGCGTTGGCAGCCTTGCTCAAGAAACAAGGCGTCAACCTGTATGGGGTCACGCCGATCTTCCCGAGGGATCCAGAAGAGCCGGTACTGCTGTCCTATGCCCAGCAGCGGCTGTGGATACTGTCACAACTGGGGGAGGTGAGTACCGCGTACAACCTCTCGTCCGTCTTGCGCTTCAAAGGGCAGTTGGACACTGCTGCCCTGCAGCGCAGCTTCGAGGCGTTGATCGCCCGTCACGAGACATTGCGCACCACCTTCCGCCTGGAAGGCGAGCAGGCCGTACAAGTGGTCCATGCGCACACCCCCTTCGAATTGATGTTCGAACAGCTGGAGCAGGCCGATGACGCCAGCGTGCGTCGTCACGTCGAGCGCGAAGCCCAGCTGCCCTTCGACCTGCAAACGGGCCCGCTGTTGCGGGTGAAGTTGCTGGGGCTGATGCCGGGCGAACAGGTGCTGGTGCTGACCCTGCACCACATCGTATCTGACGGCTGGTCGATGCCGCTGATGATCAATGAACTGGTGCAGCTCTACCAAGGCTACGGCCAAGGGCAGGCGGTGGACCTGCCTGTGCTGCCGGTGCAGTACGCCGACTACGCCATCTGGCAGCGAAACTGGATGGAGGCCGGCGAGCAGGCGCGACAGCTCGCCTACTGGACCGAACAACTGGGTGACGAACAGCCCGTGCTGGCGCTGCCCACCGACCGGCCGCGGCCGACGACCAGCAGCTACCACGGCGCCCGCGTTACTGTGGCAATCGACAGCACGCTGGCTGGCGCGCTGAAGCAGTTGGCCCAGCAACAGGGCGCGACGCCCTTCATGGTGTTGCTGGCCAGCTTCCAGGCATTGCTGCACCGCTACAGCGGGCAGTGCGATATCCGTGTCGGTGTGCCCGTCGCCAACCGTAATCGGGTCGAGACCGAGCGGCTGATCGGCTTCTTCGTCAACACTCAAGTGCTGCGCGCAGAATTCGACCTGCAGATGACCTTCACTGCGCTGCTGCAACAGGTCAAGCAACGTGTGCTGGGTGCTCAGGCGCACCAGGACCTGCCGTTCGAGCAACTGGTGGAGGCCCTGCAGACCGAGCGCAACCTCAGTCACAGCCCTTTGTTCCAGGTGATGTACAACCACCAGACCCAGGCCAAAGGCGAGCGCCGCCGTCTGCAGGGGCTGGAGATGGAAGAACTGGCCTGGGACAGCCACACGGCCAAGTTTGACCTGACCCTGGACACCTTCGAGCATGAGCACGGCATCAGTGCTGCGCTGACCTATGCCACTGACCTGTTCGAGGCTAAGACTATCGAACACATGGCCCGGCACTGGCTGAACCTGCTGCAGGGGATTGTTCACGAACCACAGCAGCGCGTTGCCGATCTGCCTCTGCTGGCAGAGCAGGAGCAGGCCCGAATCATTCAGGACTGGAACCGCAACCCGGCGAAATTCCCCAGCGAGCACACGCTTCATCAGTTGATCGAAGCCCAGGTCGCGTTGTCGCCGGATTCACCCGCCTTGATTTTTGCCGGCCAGACACTGAGCTACGGCGAATTGAACCGCCGCGCCAACCGCTTGGCGCACAAACTGTGCGAACTGGGTGTCGGGCCCGACGTACTGGTGGGGCTTGCCGTGGAGCGCAGCCTGGACATGGTCGTCGGCCTGCTCGGCATCCTCAAGGCGGGCGGCGCTTATGTGCCGCTAGACCCGGAATACCCCCAGGATCGCCTTGCCTACCTGTTCGAGGACAGTGGCATCGGCTTGTTGGTGATCCAAAGCCACGTGCGCGATGCCTTGCCGATTACGCCAGGCATGCAGACCGTGAACCTGGACGATAGGGCGCTGGCCGACTACAGCGAGGCGAACCTGGATCGCGTGGTATCACCGCAGAACCTGGCGTATGTGATCTACACCTCGGGTTCCACGGGCAAACCCAAGGGTGCGCTGCTGGCGCACCACAACGTGGTGCGCTTGTTCGCGGCGACCCAGGACTGGTTCCGGTTCGATGCCAGCGACGTCTGGACGGTATTCCACTCCTACGCGTTCGACTTTTCAGTGTGGGAGTTGTACGGCGCGCTGCTGTATGGCGGCAAGGCGGTCATTGTGCCGAGGGATGTGGCGCGTTCACCGCAAGATTTCCATGGGTTGTTGGTCAGCGAGCAGGTCACAGTCCTGAACCAGACGCCCTCGGCGTTTCAGCAACTGATCCCGCTGGCCTGCAGCGCAGCGCAGGCTGGCAACCAGCTGGCACTGCGGCATGTGGTGTTTGGCGGTGAGGCGTTGGATGTGAGCAGCCTCAAGCCCTGGTTCGACGTTTTCGGTGACCACCAGCCGCGCCTGATCAACATGTATGGCATCACCGAGACCACGGTGCATGTGACCTATCGGCCAATCCGTCGGGACGACCTCAAGCAGGTTGGCAGCAGCCCGATTGGCGAGGTGATTCCTGACCTGAGTTGGTACCTGCTGGACGGCGCCTTGAACACGATCGTGCCCGGTAGCCAGGGTGAGCTGATGATTGGCCAGGAGGGCCTGGCACGTGGCTATCACGGTCGCCCGGCGTTGACTGCAGAGCGTTTCGTACCGAACCCATTCGATAGCCACGGTGGCCGCCTGTACCGCTCGGGAGACTTGGCCCGCTATGGCGGTGATGGCGTGATCGAGTACCTGGGGCGCATCGATCACCAGGTGAAGATTCGTGGTTTCCGTATCGAGTTGGGTGAGATCGAAGCACGCCTTCAGGAGCAGGGCGCAGTGCGCCAGGGGGTGGTGGTTGCCCAGGATGGCCCGCATGGCAAACAGCTGGTGGGGTATGTGGTACCTGTCGACAGCACGGTCCTGGACAGCCTCGAAGGCCAGGTTGTGCTGCGGGCTTCCCTGCGCGAAGCGCTCAAGGCAAGCCTGCCGGAATACATGGTGCCGACTCAGGTGCTGTTCCTCGCCAGCTTGCCGCTGACCGGCAACGGCAAGCTGGACCGCAAGGCGCTGCCGCAACCGGATGCCAGCCTGCTGCAGGGCCAGTTCACGGCGCCACAAAGTGCATTGGAGCAACGGATCGCAGCGGTCTGGGCCGATGTGCTGAAGCTGGACAAGGTGGGCCTTTACGACAACTTCTTTGAACTGGGTGGCCACTCCTTGCTGGCGACCCAGGTGATGGCTCGCCTGCAGGTTGAGCTGGGCATCAACTTGCCGCTCGCCTTGCTGTTCCAGGCCCAAAACCTGCAGGCATACGCAGCCATGATCAGTGGCTTGAATTCCAATACCGATGCAGACCTGGACGACCTCCAGGACTTCATGAGCGAGCTTGAGGCAGTTTGAGATGCAAACGGATAACAGAAACTTGGAACTGGTAAAACGCTTCATTGGCCTGCCCCTGCCGCAGCGCAAGCTCTTTCTTGAAAAGCTCGCATCGAAGGGCATGAGCCTTGCGCAGTTACCGATCCCGCAGAGCCGTGGCGATGTCGACCCGATACCGCTTTCCTTTGCTCAGCAAAGGCAATGGTTCCTTTGGCAGCTGGAGCCGCAAAGTTCTGCCTATAACATTCCTGCTGCCTTGAAATTCACCGGTGCACTGGACATCAGCGCTTTGCAGCGCAGTTTCGAGTCGTTGATCGACCGCCACGAAACGCTGCGTACCACCTTCCGGCTGGAGGGTGAACAGGCCGTACAGGTCCTTCATCCGCACATGCCGTTCGCGCTGGTCGTGGAGCCTGTGGAGGCCACTGCGCCTTCTGTTCGTGCCTGCCTTGAAGCTGAGGCCCAGCTGCCCTTCGACCTGGAGCATGGGCCACTGATGCGGGCCAGGCTGTTGCAGTTGGGGGCGCAAGAGCACGTGCTCACACTGACGTTGCACCACATCGTGGCTGACGGGTGGTCCTTGCCGGTGATGGTGCAAGACCTGGTCAAGCTTTATGAAGGGTTCAGCCAAGGCCGCGACGTGCAGTTGCCGGCGTTGCCGATCCAGTACGCCGACTACGCCATTTGGCAGCGGGCCTGGATGCAGGCGGGTGAACAGGACCGGCAACTTACCTACTGGAAAGCACAGTTGGGTGATGAGCAACCGGTGCTGGAGTTGCCGACCGATCGTCCTCGCCCGGCGGTCCACAGCCAACAGGGCGCACGGTTGGAAATCCCTTTGGACGGGGAACTGGTCGGTTCGCTCAAGCAATTGGCGCAGCAGCAGGGCGTGACACCGTTCATGCTGTTGCTCGCCAGCTTTCAAACGCTGCTGCACCGCTACTCAGGGCAGGCGGATATCCGCGTGGGCGTTCCGATCGCCAACCGCAACCGTGCCGAGACGGAGCGCTTGGCGGGCTTCTTCGTCAATACCCAGGTGCTGCGTGCCGAGTTCGACCTGGGCATCACCTTTACCGAGCTGCTGGAGCAAGTCAGGCAGCGTGCTTTAGGCGCGCAGGCGCATCAGGATTTGCCTTTCGAACAACTGGTCGAAGCTTTGCAGCCGGAGCGCAGCCTCAGCCACAGCCCGTTGTTCCAGGTGATGTACAACCACCAGACCGAGACCAAAAAAAGCGAAGGGCGCAACCTGCCAGGCCTGCTGATGGAGGAGTTGGCGGCTGAGAGCCATGTGGCCAAGTTCGACCTGGCACTGGACACGTTCGAGCACGAAGCGGGTATCAGCGCGGCGTTGACGTATGCGACCGATCTGTTCGATGCGGCCACCATCGAGCGCATGGCAGGGCATTGGCTGAACTTGCTCGTCAGCATCGCAGGGCAGCCGCACCAGCCTGTTGCAGGCTTGTCGATGCTGAGCCCGCAAGAGCAGCAACGCGTCATCAGCGACTGGAACAGCACGCAAGCGGATTACCCTGCCGATAAAGCCATGCACCAATTGTTCGAAGCTCAGGTGCGTGTGTCACCCGACGCCCCGGCTTTGTTGTTTGGCGATCAGGTGTTGAGTTATGCAACGCTGAACGAACGGGCCAACCAGTTGGCGCACAGGCTTCGTGAGCAGGGGGTAGGCCCGGATGTGCTGGTGGGCATCGCTATGGAGCGCAGCCCTGAAATGGTGGTTGGCCTACTGGCAATCCTCAAGGCGGGTGGCGCCTATGTGCCGCTCGATCCTGAATACCCGCAGGACCGTATCGAGTACATGCTTGAGGACAGCCAGTCGGTCTTGCTGTTGTCCCAGTCGCACCTGCTTGCGCGCATGCCTGAGGAGTTCCATGCCAGGACTTTGTTGCTGGATCAGTTGTCGCTGCAGGCATACCCGGTAACCGATCCGGTCTGCCTGACCGAACCGGGCAGTTTGGCCTACAGCATCTATACCTCTGGGTCCACAGGCAAACCCAAGGGTGTTCTGATCGAGCACCGCAACGTAACGGCGCTGATTGGTTGGGCACTGACGGTTTACAGCCAAGAGGACCTGTGCGGTGTGCTGGCCTCGACCTCAATCTGTTTCGACCTGTCGGTGTGGGAGCTGTTCGTCACGCTGTCGGCCGGAGGCTACGCGGTCCTTGCTGCCAACGCGCTGGAGCTGCCACACCTGGCGGCCAAAGACCGCGTACGCCTGGTCAACACCGTACCTTCGGCAATCAAGATGCTGCTTGAGACCGATGCCCTGCCGGCAACCGTTCGCACCATCAACCTTGCCGGGGAAGCGCTGAAGCAGTCGCTGGTCGACGACTTGTACGCGACCGGGCATGTGCAACAGGTTTATGACCTGTACGGCCCTTCCGAGGACACGACCTACTCCACCTTTACCCTACGTTGCGCCAATGGCAAAGCCAACATTGGCCGGCCGATCGCCAACAGTGCGGTTTATCTGCTGAGTGAAGCGGTAATGCCGGTACCGGTAGGTGTAAACGGCGAGCTGTACATGGCCGGTGCGGGGTTGGCACGGGGTTATCTCGGCCGCCCAGGCCTGACAGCCGAACGCTTCATTCCCGACCCGTTCGATGAGCAGGGCGGCGGCAGGATGTACCGTACCGGCGACCTCGCCCGCTACCAGGAAGACGGGCTGATCGAGTATGCCGGTCGCATCGATCACCAGGTGAAGATTCGTGGTTTCCGTATCGAGCTGGGTGAGATCGAGGCGCGGCTGCAGGCCCTGGAGGCCGTCCGCGAAGCGGTCCTGTTGGCTCAGGATGGCCCAAGTGGCAAGCAATTGGTGGGCTATGTGGTACCGGCCGATGATGCCGTGATGCACACACTCGAGCAGCAGTCAGCGCTGCGTGATGCGTTGCGTGGCCAGCTCAAGCAAAGCCTGCCGGAATACATGGTCCCGGCGCAGCTTGTGTTCCTCAAAGCGTTGCCGCTGACGCCCAATGGCAAGCTGGATCGCAAGGCGCTTCCACAGCCCGATATCAGCGTGTTCCAAGCCCAGTACCTTGAGCCTCGTACCGAACTGGAACGCAGTATTGCTGCGGTCTGGGCGGGTGTGTTGAAACTGGAAAAGGTCGGGCTGACCGATAACTTCTTCGAGCTGGGTGGCGACTCGATCATTTCCTTGCAGGTGGTCAGCCGTGCGCGCCAGGCAGGCATCCAGTTCACGCCCAAGCAATTGTTCCAATTCCAGACCGTACAAGGCTTGGCATCGGTTGCGCGGTGTGCCGATAACGTTGTCATCGACCAAGGCGCAGTCACCGGTACCTCGCCGCTGACACCTGTTCAGCATTGGTTCTTCGATCAGGCGATGCCCCAGCCTGAGCACTGGAACCAGTCGGTACTGCTGGCACCCAGCGTAAGCATCGACCCGCAGCATCTGAGTGCCGCACTGCAACACGTGCTGCAGCACCACGACGCGCTGCGCCTGGGTTTTGATCAGGCTGGCGGAAGTTGGCAAGGCACGTTCAACGATGTTGATAC
This sequence comes from Pseudomonas sp. PAGU 2196, assembly GCF_022179005.1. Lineage (NCBI taxonomy): Bacteria > Pseudomonadati > Pseudomonadota > Gammaproteobacteria > Pseudomonadales > Pseudomonadaceae > Pseudomonas > Pseudomonas sp. PAGU 2196. The sequence goes on from NZ_BNTL01000021.1 coordinate 7,305, forward strand.
CCAGGACGTGCTGTGGCATCGCTCGTTCAGCGACATGGACGCGCTTCTGCGCGCGGCCAGTGATGCGCAGCGCAGTTTCACGCTCGGTGGCCCCTTGATGCGGGTATTGCTGGGCACGTTGCCTGATGGTGACCAACGGCTGCTGTTGGTGGTCCATCACCTGGTCGTTGACGGTGTGTCATGGCGTGTACTGCTTGAGGATCTGCAGCAGGCCTATCTGTCAGTCTCGGCCGGCCAGCCTGTCGAATTGCCTGCCAAGACCAGCGCCTACAAGGCTTGGGCCGAACGGCTGCAGGCGTACGGCAAAAGCGCCGATCTGGCTCAGGAGCTGAGCTACTGGCACGCACAGTTGCAGCATGCTGACGACGATTTGCCCCGAGATCATCTGCAAGGCGGTAACCAGGTCAGGCACGCCGCCTACGCAAGCACCCATCTGGATGCACAGTGGACGCGCAAGCTTTTGCATGAAGCGCCCATGGCCTACCGCACCCAGATCAATGACCTGCTGCTCGCAGCGCTGGCACGTGTGGTGGCCCGTTGGACCGGGCGGACTAACGTACTGGTGCGCCTGGAAGGGCATGGCCGTGAGGACGTGTTCGACGACTTGGACCTGACGCGCACCGTGGGTTGGTTCACCAGCATCTATCCGGTGACTTTGACTGCTCAGGCGCAACTCGACAGCTCGATCAAGGTCATCAAGGAGCAACTGCGGGCAGTCCCCAACAAGGGTATTGGATACGGGCTGCTGCGCTATCTTGGCAGCGATGACAGCCGGCAGGTGCTGGAGAGCCTGCCGCAGGGTGAAATTGTCTTCAACTACCTGGGGCAATTCGACGGCAGTTTCCAGGAGCAAGACAGCGTCTTCACGCCAGCCAAGGAGGATGGCGGGGCCAATCAAAGCGAAGAGGCGCCCTTGGGCAGCCTGTTGGCACTGAACGGGCAGGTCTATGCGGGCGAGCTGAAAATGGGGTGGACCTTCAGCCGGGAACTGTTCGACGCGTCGACCATTCAGCGCTTGGCTGATGAGTATGCCCAGGAACTCAAGGCGCTGATCACCCATTGCTGCCAGGCGGCCAATCGCGGAGTGACGCCTTCGGATTTCCCGCTGGCCCGCTTGAGCCAGGCCGAACTGGACAGCCTGCCGGTACCCGCCGCCGAGATCGCCGATATCTACCCGCTGGCACCCATGCAGCAGGGCATGTTGTTCCATACGCTGTACGAGCAGTCGGCCGGCAACTACATCAACCAGCTCCGCGTGGACGTGGACGGGCTGGACGTGGAGCGCTTCAAGCATGCCTGGCAGGGCGCGCTGGGGGCGTACGATATTCTGCGAACCGGTTTCGTCTGGCAGGGAGACCTGGACCACGCGGTGCAGATCGTACGCAAGCACGTCGAGCTGCCGTTCACTGAACAGGATTGGCGCAATCAGCCAACGTCAGATCAAGCGCTGGACGCGTTGGCCGAGCGTGAGCGACAACGCGGCTTCGTGCTGGATGCAGCCCCCTTGTTGCGCCTGGTGTTGGTGCGTACCGGTGAGCAACGTCATCATCTGATATGCACGCATCATCACATCCTGATGGATGGCTGGAGTACGTCGCGTCTGTTGGGGGAAGTGCTGCAGCGCTATGCCGGTCAGGCACTGCCGACCCAGAGCGCGCATTACCGCGAATACATCGCGTGGTTGCAGCGCCAGGATGCGGTTGCCGCTGAAACCTTCTGGAAGGAGCAATTGACGGCGCTGGAACAACCGACGCGTCTGGTGCATGCCATACGCATGGCGCCGGGTGCGCAGGCTTCTGGTCACGCAGCCTTCCACCAGGTTTTCGACCGCGAGCAGACCGCACGTGTCGAAGCGTTCGCCCGAGCTAACCGGGTCACGGTCAATACGCTGATGCAATCTGCGTGGATGCTGCTTCTGCACCGCTATACGGGGCAATCGACCGTGTGCTTCGGCGCTACGGTAGCAGGGCGACCGGCTGACCTGCCGGGTGTGGAGGAACAGATCGGGTTGTTCATCAACACCTTGCCTGTGATCGGTTCCCCTCGCGTGGAGCAGACGGTGGCTGAGTGGATCAGCCAAGTGCAAGCGAGCAACCTTGCCCTGCGTGAGTTCGAGCACACGCCGTTGTACGAAGTGCAGCGCTGGGCAGGCCTGGGCGGGGAGGCACTGTTCGACAACCTCCTGGTGTTCGAGAGCTATCCGGTGTCCGAAGCCCTCCAGCAAGGCGCGCCGGCCGGCTTGCAGTTTGGGGAAGTGGCTAACCGGGAGCAGACCAACTACCCCCTCAGCGTGGCAATCGGGCTCGGCAATGTGCTGTCCGTCCGCTACACCCATGATCGAACGCTGTGGAGTACGCAAGCGATCCAAGGGGTCGCCAGCCACTTCGCCAATCTGCTCGAGGCGCTCGTCGACAATGCCACCACGGCACTGGGCGACCTGCCTCTGCTGGATCCGCAAGCAGCTCGCCTGATGGTCTCGGACTGGAACTACCAGGCCGCCGTCAGCACCGATGAGCTGAGTGTCAGCCAGTTGATCGAAGCGCAGGTAGCACAGACCCCTGATGCCGTGGCGGTGCTTTTCGAGGGGCAGTCGTTGAGCTATGCCGAGCTGAACCTCAGGGCTAACCAACTGGCAGGCCGGTTGCGTGAGCTGGGTGTAGGCCCTGATGTGCTGGTCGGTATCGCCATGGCGCGCAGCCTGGAGATGGTGGTGGGGTTGCTGGCTGTGCTCAAGGCGGGCGGCGCCTATGTGCCGCTGGACCCGGACTACCCGCAGGACCGCTTGGCCTATATGCTCAAGGACAGTGATGTTCAGCTGTTGCTGACGCAGGCATCATCGGTTGCGCACGTACCGGTGCCGGCACGGATGCACTGCGTTGTCGTCGACCGACACGATGAATTTGCAGGTTACCCAGGCGAGAACCTGACGCAAACCAGTGCAGCGCAGAACCTGGCCTACGTCATTTACACCTCTGGCTCGACCGGCAAACCGAAAGGTGCAGGCGTTGATCAGCAAGCACTCTGTGGTCGCCTGCGCTGGATGCAGAACACCTATGGCCTCAACGAGCACGATGTGGTCCTGCAAAAAACATCGTTCAGCTTTGACGTGTCCGTGTGGGAACTGCTCTGGCCATTGACCTGTGGTGCCAAGGTGCTGCTGGCACGGCAGGGTGATCAGCGTGACCCGGCGCTTCTGATCGATCTGATTCGCGCCCATGGCGTCACGACCCTGCACTTCATTCCGTCCATGCTCAAAAGTTTCCTCGACGCGGAGCACGTTGCCCACTGCCATAGCCTGAAGCGTTTGTTCTCGGGTGGCGAGGCCATCACCCATGACCTGCTCAACAGGGCCCTGGAGTGCTTGCCGCACGTGGCAATCTACAACCGTTACGGCCCGGTCGAGGCGACGATCAATGCGACTCACAGTGAGCGTTTGAGCGTTCGGCAGGGCGACGTCGAGATCGGCAAGGCGCTGCCTGATACGCGGATCCATATCCTCGACTCGGGCCTCAATCCGGTGCCGGTTGGCGTCTGTGGAGAGCTGTACATCGGTGGTAAAGCCCTGGCACGCGGTTATCACCGCAAGGCCCAGCTCTCGGCAGAACGGTTCATCCCCGATCCGTTTGGAGCCCCGGAGGGTGAGCGCCTGTACCGCACCGGTGACCTGGCGCGCTACCGCATCGATGGGGTCGTCGAGTATGTCGGGCGTATTGACCATCAGGTGAAAATTCGCGGTTTCCGTATCGAACTTGGTGAAATCGAAGCCCGCCTGCAGGCATTACCAGGTGTGCGTCAAGCCGTGGTATTGGCTCAGCCAGGGCCGCAGGGGCACCAGTTGGTGGGTTATGTGGTGCCGACCGAGCCATCGGTGATGCAAGGCGGCGCTGATACTCAGTCGACGCTGCGTGATGCCCTGCGGGTCGAACTCAAGGCCGCACTGCCTGAATACATGGTGCCTGCACACTTGCTGTTCCTGGATCAGCTGCCGCTGTCGCCGAATGGCAAGCTGGACCGCAAAGCCCTGCCACACGCGGATGCCAGCCTTTTACAGCAGGCCTACCTCGAACCGCAAACGGACCTGCAGCGTACGATTGCAGTGATCTGGGCGGACGTATTGAAACTGGACAAGGTCGGGCTGGCCGACAACTTCTTCGAGTTGGGCGGCGACTCGATCATTTCCTTGCAAGTGGTCAGCCGGGCACGTCAGGCCGGCATTCAATTCACGCCCAAGGAGTTGTTCGAGCACCAGACCGTACAAGGGCTGGCATCGGTTGCCCGGTTGTCGGCAGGCTTGAGCATCGACCAAGGCCTGGTCGTGGGCGACATGCAGCTGACCCCGATTCAGCGTCGCTTCTTCGATGCGGATATCCCCGAGCGCCATCACTGGAACCAGTCGTTGCTGCTCACGCCGAATACCGCGCTGGAAGCGGATCGACTGAATGCGGCGTTGCACGCGTTGCTTGCGCATCACGATGCGCTGCGCTTGCAGTTCGCAACGTCTGGTGGCAATTGGTCGGCCAGCTTCGGCACAGCAGCGCCGTCAGCGGTGTTGTGGACCCGTACGCTGCGCGATGACGAAGCGCTGCGCGGGCTTGTCGACGAGGCGCAACGCAGCCTCGACCTGGAACAAGGGCCCTTAATGCGTGCGGTGCTCGCGTTGCTGCCTGATGGTAGCCAGCGGTTGCTGCTGGTGATTCACCACTTGGTCGTGGACGGTGTTTCATGGCGGGTATTGCTGGAAGACTTGCAACAGGCCTATGCCTCGCTGGGTTCCGGTCAAGCGCCGAGCTTGCCGGCCAAGACCAGTTCGTTCCAGGCCTGGGCCCAACGCTTGCAGGCCTATGCCAGCAGCGTCGAGCTGGAGCATGAGGTCAGCTATTGGCAAGGTAGCCTGCAAACGGCACGAGGCGCGTCATTGCCTGTGGACCATCCGGGTGGCGAAAACCTGGTCAGGCATGCCGCCTCGGTGACGACCCGTCTGGATAAAACCTGTACCCGTCAGCTCTTGCAGGATGCGCCAGCGGCCTATCGCACGCAGATCAACGACTTGTTGCTGACCGCGCTGGCGCGGGTGCTTAGCCGTTGGATAGGGCAGCCGGACGTGGTAGTTCGTTTGGAAGGGCATGGACGGGAGGATGTGTTCGATGACCTCGATCTGACCCGCACCGTCGGATGGTTCACCAGTGTTTATCCGGTGAAATTGACCCCGAGCGCTGGCATGGCCGATTCGGTCAAAGCGATCAAAGAGCAACTGCGCGCGGTGCCTGAAAAAGGCATTGGTTATGGTGTGCTGCGCTTCCTGGGGAGTGACGAACAGCGTCAGGCACTGGCGCAGTTGCCACAGGGTGAAATTGTCTTCAACTACTTGGGCCAGTTCGACGGCAGCTTCGGCGATGAGGCAGGCCTGTTCGTTCCCGCTAAAGAGTACAGCGGTGACCCCCATGACCAAGCCGCGCCACTGAGCAATCTGCTGGCAATCAACGGTCAGGTGTATGCCGGTGAGCTCAAACTTGGCTGGACCTTCAGCAGCGCGTTGTTCGATGCGTCGACAGTGCAACGCCTGGCCGACGAGTACGCTGAAGAGCTCAAGGCGTTGATTGCCCATTGCTGCGTACCCGGGCATCGCGGGTTCACCCCGTCGGACTTCCCGCTGGCACGTTTGAGCCAGGTACAACTGGACCACCTGCCCGTGGCGGCGGCTTCGATCGCCGATGTCTATCCGTTGTCGCCGATGCAGCAGGGCATGCTGTTCCACACGCTCTACGACCAACAGGCCGGCAACTACATCAACCAGTTGCGGGTCGATGTCGAGGGGCTGGAGGTACTGCGCTTCAAGCAGGCCTGGCAGGCGGCGTTGGATGCGCACGACATTCTGCGCACCGGGTTTGTCTGGGAAGGGGACCTGGACCAGGCGATGCAGGTGGTCCGAAAGCAGGTGACGCTGCCGTTCAGCGAGCACGACTGGCGTGGAGCACCAGCGCTCGAAGCGGCGCTGCAAGCATTGGCCGAAGACGAGCGTCAGCGTGGTTTTGCGCTTGATGAGCCGGCGCTGCTGCGCCTAGTGCTGGTCCGTATTGACGATGACCGTTACCACCTGATCTATACCAACCACCATATTTTGATGGATGGCTGGAGCACCTCGCGCCTGCTGGGCGAAGTCCTGCAGCGTTATGCTGGCCCGACGACCGGGTTCCAGGCCACGCACTATCGGGATTACATCGCCTGGCTGCAACGTCAGGATACGGCAGTTGCCCAAGCCTTCTGGCAGGCCCAGTTGGCCGCGCTCGACGAGCCGACGCGCCTGGCCCAGGCCATTGCCGGTTGCGCAGGCGATGCGGGCAGCGGCTACGGTGATCATCGCCTGGCCCTCGATGCCGAGCAAACCGCACGCATCGAAGCCTTCGCCCGGGCTAACCGCGTTACCGTCAACACCCTGGTGCAATCGGCCTGGCTGCTGCTGTTGCAGCGCTATACCGGCCAGGCCAGTGTCTGCTTCGGCGCCACCGTGGCCGGCCGCCCGGCAGATTTGCCAGGCGTTGAGGAGCAGATCGGCCTGTTCATCAACACCCTGCCGGTGATTGGTGCACCCCGTGCCGAGCAGCGTGTCGGCGAGTGGATCGCCCAGGTTCAAGGCTGCAACCTGGCGTTGCGCGAGTTCGAGCACACCCCGTTGTACGACGTGCAGCGCTGGGCCGGGCAGGGCGGTGACGCGCTGTTCGACAGCATTCTGGTGTTTGAGAACTACCCGGTCTCCGAGGCGCTGCAACAAGGCGCGCCCGGCCGCTTGCGCTTTGGCAACGTGGCCGTGCAGGAGCAAACCAACTACCCACTGACCCTGGTGGTTGAGCTGGGTAGCAGCCTGGCAATGCACTACAACCACGACCGTACGCGGTGGAGCGACGAGACCATTGGCCGCCTGGCGGCTAACTTTGCGGATTTGCTGCAGGCACTGGTCGCGGATGCGGATGCCGCAGTCGGCGAGCTGCCGATGCTGAGCCTGCAAGAACAGCAGTTGATGGTCGAAGGCTGGAACGATACCGTCGCGGTGTACCCGAATGAGCGCAGCATTCACTCACTCATCGAAGCCCAGGTGTTCGCCACTCCGGACGCCCCGGCGTTGGTGTTCGGCGAGCAGACCCTGAGCTACGCCGAACTCAACGGCAAAGCCAATCAGCTGGCGCACAAGCTGCGTGAACTGGGTGTGGGCCCGGACGTGCTGGTGGGCATCGCCATGGAGCGCAGC
>NZ_BNTL01000022.1:0-174389 GCF_022179005.1 Pseudomonas sp. PAGU 2196
AGTAGGTCATCGTCAAGATTCTTTTCGCAAAACCCCTATCTGCGCGAGCAGGTAGGGGTTTTGTCTTTCTGCCGTTTGTAGCCGCAGATCCGCTGTCTCCAGGCAAAGATGTTTTGTCCGTCTTGTACCTCTCCAAACGCGCTCAAGGGTGCGACAATTAATCCTGTTCGCGCACGTGACTTTGCCCTGCCTAACCTGCGTCAAGACTTAGGTTCGGGGCACCCTCGCGCCCGAATAGAGCGATGCCAGCGTGCCGTGCTGCGCATTTATGGACTTTCACCGTCCTATCACTTGAGGTAGAGAGCAAGATGGCTAAGGCCGCCGATGTCGTTGTGCAATGCCTGGAAAACGAAGGTGTCGAGTATGTGTTCGGCATCCCTGGTGAGGAAAACCTCGACCTGCTGGAATCCCTGCGCAAGTCGAAGATCAAGCTGGTCCTGACCCGCCACGAACAATCTGCGGGCTTCATGGCCGCCACCTATGGCCGCCTGACCGGCAAGACCGGCGTCAGCCTGTCGACCCTCGGCCCTGGCGCGACCAACCTGGTCACCGCCAGTGCATACGCCTACCTCGGCGGTATGCCGATGATGATGATCACCGGCCAAAAGCCGATCAAGAAGTCCAAACAGGGCCGCTTCCAGATCATCGATGTGTGCGGCATGATGGCCCCCATCACCAAGTACACCCATCAGTTCGCCTCGGCCGACAACATTCCTTCGCGCATGCGTGAAGCGTTCCGCCTGGCTGAAGAAGAAAAACCAGGCGCCGTGCACCTGGAACTGCCGGAAGACATCGCTGCCGAGCAGACCGATGCCATGCCGATCCCGCGTAGCCTGCACCGCCGCCCGCTGGCCGAGCACGTGGCCATCGAAGCCGCCATCGAAAAACTGCGCACCGCTCGCAGCCCGATCCTGGTGATCGGTGCCGGCGCCAACCGCAAGATGACCGCCAAGGTCCTCAAGCAGCTGATCGACAAGACCGGCATTCCGTTTGTCACCACCCAGTTGGGCAAGGGTGTGGTCGACGAGCGTAGCCCGCGCTTCCTGGGCAACGCCGCGCTGTCGTCCGGTGACTTCGTCCACCGCGCAATCGAAGCGGCCGACCTGATCATCAACATTGGCCACGATGTGATCGAAAAGCCGCCGTTCTTCATGGTCCGTGGCGGCACCGAAGTCATCCACATCAGCTTCCGCTCCGCCGAAGTCGATGCCGTGTACTTCCCACAGGTTGAAGTGATCGGCGACATCGCCAACGCGGTCTGGCAGATCGCTGAAGGCCTGGGCGACACCTCGCACTGGGACTTCACCCGCCTCATGGCCATCCGTGAAGCCAACGAAGCGCAAATCGCCGAAGGTGCCGACGACGACCGCTTCCCGGTCTACCCGCAGCGCCTGGTCGCCGACATCCGTCGTGTGCTGCCGTCTGAAGGCATCGTTGCCCTCGACAACGGCATCTACAAGATCTGGTTCGCCCGTAACTACAAGGCCCACAAGCCGAACACCGTGCTGCTCGACAACGCCCTGGCGACCATGGGCGCCGGCCTGCCGTCGGCGATGGCAGCGCACCTGGTGTACCCGGACCGCCCGGTAATCTCGGTATGTGGCGACGGCGGCTTCATGATGAACAGCCAAGAGCTGGAAACCGCAGTCCGTCTGGGCATGCACGTCACCGTGGTGATCTTGCGTGATGACGGCTACGGCATGATCCGCTGGAAGCAGGCCAACATGGGCTTCACCGATTTCGGCCTGGACTACGGCAACCCGGACTTCGTCAAATACGCCGAAGCCTACGGTGCCAATGGCCACCGCGTGGAAAGCGCCGAAGGCTTGCTGCCGCTGCTCGAGCATTGCATCAAGACCCCTGGCGTACACGTGATCGACTGCCCGGTCGATTACAGCGAGAACGACCGCATCCTCAACAGCGAGCTGCGTGAGCGCGCGCTGGCGGTATAAGGCTTAACGGCCTATTCGCGGGGCAAGCCCGCTCCCACAAGTACTGCACAGTTCCTGAGGGCTGTGCTTACCTTGGGAGTAGGCACGCCCCCGCGAATGCTTTGCGCCAGATACCAAGTGGTATTAGATAAACACCGCGCCTGTCACTCTACGATTCTCCATTCTCGCGTTCCCCAACCCTTGGCGAACACGAGAACATGACGATCGGATCGACTCACAACCACCCCGCATACTTGGCCGTTGAGCCGTCATCCCCAGCCCAGCCATGGGCTGCACGTTACCCCAATCCACCCGATCTCTGTTTTGATTACCGCCGGTTGCTCGAGCAAGCGGGAGGTATAGCCCGTGCTACTCAGCCGCATCACCGAATATGCATTATCGGTGCTGGTCTAACGGGTTTGACCGCCGCACGGGAGTTGTTGCGTTGCGGTTTTACCCATATCACCCTGATCGAGCAATCGAAGCGTGTGGGCGGGCGTCATTTGACTGTGGTGAACACGCTTGGGGATCACAAGCACCCCACCACCCCATTACCCGCATTATCAAGTGCGGTAATCAGGGCGTCGGCAATCAATATGTAGGACCCTTCCCTCAATAATTCTTCCTTTTCCCTACGATCTTGTGGGAGCGTCCTGACTGTCGCTCCCAGGCTCAACCCCGCTTTACTGGCGCCCTTCCACAACAAATATAAAAGGAAGCCGCCATGTCTGAACACTGCACCCCTGTCAGCCCCGTGCGCATCGCAGTCATCCAGTATGACCCTCAAGTGGGGGTCGAGCACGGTGATAGCAATGTGAGCAGGGGCCTGGCATTGGCCCGGCGCGCCGTGCGCGAAGGTGCCAACCTGATTGTGCTGCCAGAGCTTGCCAACTCCGGTTATACGTTCCACTCGCGGGCAGAAGCCTATGCCCATGCGCAGACCCTGCGCGACGGGCGCAGTGTCCAAGCCTGGGCGGACTTTGCGCGGGATCATCACATCTATCTGGCGGCGGGGTTCGCCGAACGGGATGGGATGAAGCTGTATGACAGCGCCGTACTTTTCGGCCCCGAGGGAATGCTTGGGCACTACCGCAAAGCGCACTTATGGAACCAGGAGAAGCTGTGGTTCACGCCCGGTAACCTCGGCTTCCCGGTGTTCGAAACCCCCATTGGGCGTATCGGCCTGCTCATCTGTTGGGATATCTGGTTCCCCGAAGTCCCCCGCCTGATGGCTGCACAAGGCGCCGACATCCTCTGCAGCCTCAACAACTGGGTGTGGACGCCGCCGCCGCTGTTCGATGAGGCCGGGCGCTGCATGGCTTCTTACCTGACCATGACCGCAGCGCACGTCAACAACGTCTATATCGCCGCTGCCAACCGAATTGGCAGCGAGCGTGGCGGTCGTTTTCTGGGCTGTTCGCTGATTGCCGGCACCAACGGCTGGCCGATCGGAGAAGTGGCAAGCGCGGAAGAGGAAAGCATCCTCTATGCCGATGTGGACCTCAGTGCGGCTCGGTCTGCGCCGATCTGGAACAGCCTCAATGATCTGCCGCGAGATCGGCGTACCGATCTTTATGACCACACCCTCGGTTATCGCCTGCATGCCCCGATGCCGCGCTGAGGAGGCAGAACATGAATGAGATAAGCATTCCGAACAGGCAAAGGCCACCGCTGGTGATATTGGCCTGCCTGACCGTATTGCTGATAGTTAGCTTGGTTTTCGGCCAATGGCCGGACTACGCACAGCTCACCGCCACACTAGATCAACCCCTGAGCCGTTTGCGCTGGATAGTCGGCGACATCAGCGAAGTCGCTTTCTACAAGCACGAGTTGCCGGCTTTGGGCCTGCTGCTGGGGGCCTGTCTGGCGCATTGGGCCGGTCTTCGTGGCTACCGCTGGCAAGGCTTTGCCATTTGTTATGGCTCTGGGCTGTGGCCGTGGGTGTTCACCAGTTCGCTGCTCGGCCTGTTGCTCAGCCACGTCTTGTGGGGGTGGACGCTGGCTGGGGGAGGGTGGCAACCGACCTTCGTCGCTTTCGTGTCGCTGCCGGCTGCCATGGTATTGCTGTTTGGCGGAGGCTGGCAGGTGACGATTACCGGGGCGCTACTCGGTGCGCTGCTGGTAACGCCTACCAGCCTGCTCCTGGTCAATTACCTGTGCATTCCTTTGCAGTTGCCGGTGGTCATCGGCAACGTTGGCGGCATGGCCGTGGCGAGCGTAGTGGCTTTCCTGCTGTGCAAGCTTTTCCCGTCATGGGTGCACCAAGGCAAAAGGCCCGCGGGGTTGCAGCCCGTCACCCGTCAACCTGATTACGGTGTGGTCTGGACCTTTCGACGTGTGTTGGCTGACTTCAGCGAAGCGCCATTTTTCGGCAATGAGCTGGCCAGCCTCGGGTTGTTGCTAGGCCTGCTATTGGCCTACGTGATTGCCCCTGCTGCACCGGCCTACGGTTCGCAACTGGTCGTGCAGATGGTGGCAGGCCAGGCGCTGGCGTCATTGGTGGGGGTGCTGGTGTGGCGTCGTCAATGGCAGGCCCGCGGCTGGTACCCCACTTACATTCCCATTGTATCGATCGTTCCGGCTGCCGTGCTGATTCACGGTGGTGACTGGCAGGTTGTGGTAGCCAGCGCGGTGCTGGGTGCGCTGGTAGCGCCGCCATTGGCGGTGGCCATCAGTGGCCGGTTGCCAAGCTATATGCATGGCTACATCGGCAATGTCTTGTCCATGGCCTTCAGTACATTGGCGATCGTGCCGCTGGTGGGGCTGATAGGGGGGGCGGCATGACTGAGTCTCCACAGTTGCCCCGGCTGTCGATCGCCAGCCTGGGCGGCACCGTCAGCATGCAGGTCGATACGGTTGACGGTGGTGTAACGCCAACGCTCGATTGTGAGAAGCAACTGTCCTTGCTGCCAGCGCTCAGGCAAATGGCGCACCTCGAAGTGGCGACGCTGGGCATGCTGCCCAGCGCCTCGCTTGGGTTTGTGACGCTGCTTGAAGTGCTGGCGTGGGCGCGTGGTCAGATAGCGCGCGGCGCGCGGGCCGTGATGCTCACTCAAGGGACCGATACGCTGGAGGAGACGGCTTACTTCTTCGACCTGCTCTGGCCATTCGATGCTCCCTTGGTGCTGACCGGTGCCATGCGTTCGGCCAGCCAACCGGGCTGTGACGGGCCGGCCAATCTACTGGCGGCCGCGCAAGTGGCGTTAGCCCAGGCCAGTCAGGGGCGTGGCGTGCTGGTTGTGATCAATGACCAGATCCACAGCGCCGCGAAGGTTCGCAAGGTCGCCAGCCTGGCGATGTCCGCTTTTGAGTCACCAGGCAGTGGCCCCGTGGGCGAAGTGGTCGAAGATGTTGCGCGCTATCACCTCCAGCCTTCACCACGGGAGGTACTGCCACTGCCGCATCGTCTCGATCATCGCGTTGCCCTGTTGGAGGCCTGCCTGGATGCGGACACTGCCTTGTTGCAGGCCTTGCCGGCGCTGGGTTACGAGGGGCTGGTGATTGCGGGGTTTGGTGCCGGGCACGTCTCGGGCGCCTGGTCCGAGATGCTGGGCCAGCTCACGCCCGGCTTGCCAGTGATCATGGCTACCCGCACAGGCAGGGGGCCTACGGCGCTGGCGACCTATGGGTTTGTCGGCGGCGAGATCGACCTGCAGAAAAAAGGGCTGCACATGGCTGGGCAACTTTGCCCGCGCAAGTGCCGAGTCCTGCTCTGGCTGCTGATCGGGTCAGGCAGGCAGGCCCTGCTGCCCACGTGGTTGCCACGCTAGCGAAACTGCCCGCAGCCTCGTCGCTGCGGGCAGCCTTCTGGTGCGTGCTGTGCTAGGGTGCGTGCACTTTTGCTTTTCAGGACAACCCCCATGCTCCCCGCGCTCAGCGAAAAAGAACTCGACCGCCTCGAAGACCTGCTGATCACCTACGGCAACGATTATTCGGTACTCAACCTGGCCGAGCTCAATGGTTTTTTTACCGCCCTGGCCAGTTCCCCAATCACCGTCCACCCCGAACAATGGTTGCCAGCCGTGGCGGGTGGCAAAGTGCCGAAATTCAAGAAGCCCGCGCATGAAGAGGCGTACACGGCGTTGATGTTGCGTTACGCCAGCCAAGTGGCGGGCGAACTGGGTGACAACATCGATCAGTTCGAACCACTGTTCGAGGAAAATGAAACCGACGATGGCGCTGTGATCATCATGGAAGAGTGGTGCTTCGGCTATATGCGCGGTACCCAGGTCGCCAGCTGGGACGCGTTGCCGCCTGAGCAGGATCAACTGCTCAAGGCCATTTCCCTGCATGGGCTGGAGGACAACTTCGAGTTGCTCGATCAAATGCGTGAAGAGGACATTCAAGCCTGTGTGCCTCAGGTGATCGAGGCAGCACGCCAGTTGTTCAAGTTCCATAATCAGCGGCACTGAGCCGAAGATGCAGCCTAATCACTCCACTGTAAAAGCGGCCTAGCGCCGCTTCTACAAGCATTATTCCGGCACGCGAAATTATGGTTTCCCCCCAGCACTGATTCTGCTGCCAGCCGAATCGGTCCAACATGGCCTCCACCAGCCCATTCCGGCGCTGATCAGGAGCCAAGCCCATGTCGACCGCGATCAAACTCTACAACTTCCCCAAGTCTGGCCACGCGCACCGTATCGAGCTGATGCTCTCGTTGCTGAAGCTGCCCACCGAGCTGGTTTTCGTCGACCTGGCCAAAGGTGAGCACAAGCAGCCCGCGTTCCTTGCCCTCAACCCGTTCGGGCAGGTGCCGGTCATCGACGACAACGGCACCGTCATCGCCGACTCCAACGCCATCCTGGTGTACCTGGCCAAGAAATACGACAACGGCACCTGGTTGCCCGAGGAGCCCGAAGCCGCAGCGCGCGTGCAGCGCTGGCTGTCGGTCGCCGCAGGCCCATTGGCCTTTGGCCCGGCTGCCGCTCGCCTGGTGACCGTGTTCGGCGCCGCGTTCAACACCGATGAAGTCATCGGCCGTGCCCACACCCTGCTCAAGGTGATCGACGCCGAACTGGCCAAGGCCCCCTTCCTGACAGGCAGTGAGCCCACCATCGCCGACGTTGCCAACTACTCCTACATCGCCCACGCACCAGAGGGCAATGTCTCGCTGGAGCCGTACGCCAACGTGCGCAGCTGGCTGGCACGGATCGAGGCGCTGCCAGGTTTCGTGCCGATGCCGCGCACCGCCACGGGCCTGCAAGCCGGCGATTGAGCCCAACCCCCCCTTCGAGGAATGCCACCATGCACCAGCTTCCAGGCCATCGCGCGTCACCTTGGCACAGCGGTGAGAAGATCCTGCAGGAAAAGGTCGGTGTGTCGGAGCGCATGGAGGTGTTCGGGCAGAAGGTCATTCGCGACTTCATGCCAGACCAGCATCGCGCGTTCTATCAGCAGTTGCCGTTCATGGTGGCGGGCAGTGTGGATGCCCACGGCAGGCCGTGGGCGACCTTCCTGGAAGGCCCGCAAGGCTTCGTCAGCTCGCCCGACCCACGCCAGTTGCTGATCAACGTGGACCTGAAAGCGGATGACCCCGCCACACCAGGGCTGGCGAGCGGGCAGGCAATCGGGCTGCTGGGCATCGAGTTGCATACGCGCCGGCGCAACCGAATCAACGGCCTGATCGGCCAGGCACGTAACGGGCAACTGGAAGTGACGGTGGAGCAGTCGTTCGGCAACTGCCCTCAGTACATCCAGCTGCGCGAGTACACGCGTAGCGATGAGCCGGCAAAAGGGCGCGTCGATGCCACTGCACTGGATGCCCGCGCGGTTGCCATGATCGAAGCGGCCGATACCTTTTTTGTCGCAAGCTACGTCGAGCAAGACGATGGCCCGCGTTCGGTCGATGTGTCCCACCGCGGCGGTCGGCCTGGGTTCGTAAAGGTCGAGGGCAACCGCCTGACCATTCCCGACTACGCCGGTAATTTGCACTTCAATACGCTGGGCAACCTGTTAGTGAACCCGGTGGCAGGGTTGCTGTTCATCGACTTCGCCACCGGCAATGTACTGCAGCTTTGCGGGCATGCCGAAGTGGTACTGGAGAGCCCTGCCATCAACGCGTTCGAGGGCGCCGAGCGGCTGTGGACGCTGGACGTCGAGCACGTGGTATGGCGCCCGGCAGCTGTGTCGCTGCGCTGGGCCTTTAAAGAATACGCGCCGACCAGCCTGATGACCGGCACCTGGGCCGAGGCCGGCGAACGCCTGCAACAGCGTGAGCGTCAGCGTCAATGGCAGGCGTGGCGGGTGGTGCGCCTGGAGCAGGAGAGCCGTGATATTCGCTCGTTCTACCTGGCGGCAGATGCACCCGTGCAGTTTGCGCCAGGGCAGCATATTCCTGTGCGTATCGCGCTGGGCAGCGATGCCCCGCTGATTCGTACCTACAGCGTTTCCAGCGCCCCGTCGGACGGTTACCTGCGCATCAGCGTCAAGGCCCAGGGTCCGGCATCGCGCTATCTGCATGAGCGCATTGCGGTGGGGGACCTGCTCGATGTGCGCCTGCCCATGGGCAGTTTTACCCTGGATGAGCAAAGCGCACGGCCGATTGTACTGATTGGCGCGGGCGTGGGTATCACGCCATTGATCGCCATGCTGCGAGCACAATTGGCCAGGCGTCAGGCGCGGCCTATTCACCTTTTTCACGGTGCGCGAAGCCTGGCTGACTTGCCCTTCCAGCAAGAACTGGCGGCGCTGCGCCAGCAAGCGGGCGAATGGTTGCGTGTGCACCGTTGCCTGAGCCAGCCTGAGGCCGAGGCGGTCAGGGGGCGCGACTACGAGCATGCTGGCCGGCTGGGCATTGAGCAGGTGAAAGCCCAGCTGGCGCTGGATGACTACGATTTCTATGTGTGTGGCCCAGCGAGTTTTACCCAGGACCTGTACGAAGGGCTGCGTGCCGTGCATGTACCCGACGCACGCATCCATGCCGAAGCCTTTGGCCCATCGACGCTCAGGCGGCACACCGACGACGACCAGCCGGTACTGCAGCAGCCCCCGGCTGCCAGCGAAGCGGTGCCGGTGTACTTCGCCAGCTCGGCCAAGGAGGCACGCTGGGCACCGGGTAGCGGCACTTTGCTGGAGCTTGCCGAGGCGCGTGGGTTGTCGCCGGATTTCAGCTGTCGGGGTGGTTCATGCGGCACCTGCAAGACCAAGGTGGTGAGTGGGCAGGTGCATTACCCGAACCCGCCTGCCGAGATGCCGGAAAGCGGTACGGCGCTGATCTGCTGTGCCGTGCCGGCTAAAGTGGAGGAGGGCGCGCAGGCCTTGGTGCTGGAACTGTAGTGCTGACTGTTGTGGCCTGCGCACAGGGCAGCGAAAAAACCGCAGATAATCGATAATCCACACCCCCCGACATCCCAGGAGCCGGCATGGATCAGATTCACCTGATGAAGGTGTTCGTAGCAGTCGGCGAGCTGGAAAGCTTCGCCGCTGCCGCCCGCCGGTTGGACATCTCGCCCGCCGCGGTAACCCGTGCTGTCAGTGCCCTGGAAGACCAGTTGGGGGTCAAACTGCTGCTGCGCACCACCCGCAGCGTACGCCTGACCGAAGCGGGTGGCCGCTACTTGGAGGACACCCGGCATATTCTCGCCAGCATCCACGAGGCCAATGAAGCCGCAGCCGGCATCAACGCCACGCCCAAGGGTGACTTGGCCGTTACCGCGCCGATCCTGTTCGGCAAGAAGTTCGTCATGCCGTGCATCGTTCGTTACCTGCAGCAATACCCCGAGGTCGACGTGTCTGCGTACTTCCTCGACCGGGTGGTGAACATGGTCGAGGAGGGCATGGACGTGGCTGTGCGCATCGGCCCGCTGCCAGACTCCGGCCTGAAGGCGCTGCGGGTGGGCAGGGTGCGGCGCATGCTCTGCGCCTCGCCGGACTACCTGGCGCGCCACGGCGTGCCGCAACACCCATCGGACTTGCCAGGCCATGCGGTGATCGGCACCACCAACTTGTCGCCCCGGGCCGGTTGGCGCTTCGGCGTGACGGATGAGCCGACCCTGGTCCGCATGAAACCGCGACTGACGGTGACCAGCAATGATGGGGCGATTGCCGCAGCCAGTGGCGGGCTGGGGATCGCACGGTTGCTGTCATACCAAGTGGCAGGCGAGATAGCGAACGGGCAGTTGCAGGTCATTCTGGCCGAGTATGAAGAAGCCCCCTGGCCGATTCATGTGCTGCATCGGGAGAGCAAGTACGGGTCCGCCAAAGTCAGGACCTTCATCGACATGCTAGCCCATGCGCTTCGAGCCCAAGGGCTGGATTGAGGTCGTACAACCCCCAGCAATAGCACCCCTGAAGATACACATCCGTTAACAATTTATGTTGTACGACGACCTACGACATGGCAATCTTGCGCCTGAAACAAATTGTCTCAATTAGCGCTGCCAGCGTTGAGGCACTCACCCGCACCTCTAAAAATAAGATTCAGGTGAACCATGAAGATGAAAGGCATCCGTTGGTGGATGGTCAGCCTCGTCACGGCTGGGCTCGTCGTCAACTACCTCGCCCGCAATACCCTCTCGGTGGCTGCCCCCACCTTGATGACCGACCTCTCCATCACGACCGAGCAATACGCCAAGATCGTCGCCGCCTGGCAGGTGTGCTACGCCCTTATGCAGCCGATCGCCGGCTGGTTTATCGACTTCATCGGGACCAAGCTCGGTTTTGCCGTGTTCGCCATGGCCTGGTCGGTGGCGTGTGCTGGCGCAGCTTTGGCCACGGGCTGGCAAAGCATGGCCTTCATGCGCGGCCTGCTGGGCATGACCGAAGCAGCCGGCTTGCCTGCCGGGGTCAAGGCCACCACTGAGTGGTTCCCGGCCAAAGAGCGGTCGGTGGCGATCGGCTGGTTCAACATCGGCTCCTCGCTGGGTGCCTTGCTGGCGCCGCCTCTGGTGGTGTGGGCGATCCTGCACAGCGGCTGGCAACTGGCCTTTGTGATGGTCGGGGTGTCCGGCATCGTCTGGACGGTTTTGTGGATGCTGTTCTACAAACACCCTCGCGATCAGAAGCGCTTGAGCAGCGAAGAGCGTGACTACATCCTGTCTGGCCAGGAAGCGCACTTCAAGGAAGAGAAGCGCGAGAAGGGCGCCTGGAAACGTATCTTCAAGACCCGAAACTTCTACGCCATTGCCTCCGCGCGGATCCTCTCGGAGCCGGCCTGGCAGACCTTTAACGCCTGGATCCCGTTGTACCTGATGACCGAGCGGCACATGAACATCAAGGAAGTGGCGATGTTCGCCTGGCTGCCGTTTCTCGCGGCCGACATCGGCTGTGTGCTCGGTGGTTACCTGAGCCCGCTGTTCCACCGTCACTTGAAGGTTTCGCTGTTCACCTCGCGCAAGATGGTGCTGGTGTTCGGTGCCAGCTGCATGATCGGCCCAGCGTGCATTGGCTTGGTTGAAAGCCCGTATACCGCGATTTTGCTGCTGTGCATTGGTGGCTTTGCGCACCAGACGCTGTCGGGGGCGCTGTATTCGATCACGTCGGACTCGTTCAGCAAGGACCAGGTGGCCACCGCGACAGGTATGGGCGGGATGTGCGGCTACCTGGGCGCGGCGGTGTTTACCCTGGTGTTCGGCATCCTGGTGACGCAGATCGGCTACAGCCCGCTGTTCGTGGTGCTGGCAGCGTTCGATATCATTGCGGCGGTGCTGGTGTGGAAGGTTGCGCGTGAGGTACGGGGTGAGCCGGTCGCGCGTCAGGGCGTGGCCACCGGCGAAGTGCTGGTTTAAAGCTTGAGATCGCGGGGCTGCTCTGCAGCCCATCGCCGGAAAGCCAGCTCCCACCCGAACTGTGTAGCCTCCAAGGCTAGCGCCGCACCTGTGGGAGCTGGCTTGCCGGCAATGGGTCGCAAAGCGACCCCTATAGAGGCAACCCCCTTACAGTGCCCGATACTGCATCTTGAACCCCAAGCTCATCGCCTCACCCTGCTGCAACAACCGCAACCCTGGCCGCCCTGGCAGGTGATGCGCGTTGATCGGGTGGCTGACCGGCTCGAAGCAGAAGAACGCCTTGCCCGGTGGGCAGAACAACAGAAAATGCTCACACCCACTGGCCGTGCACTCCAGGGCATAGCCTGCGCTGGGCTGTGCGATCACGCAGCTGCCAGGCCAACCACCGAACGCATGATCGACCACCCTGGTCGGCAACCCGCCCGGGGTGTCGAAGCACCAGTCATCAGGCAGCTCAGCCGGGTACGACGGCAGCCGCCCCTCTTCTGCCAGCCACACATGCTGCGCCATAGCGCTTAGCTGGGTGTCCGGATAGCGCGGGAAATAAGGATGCAGCCCCAGCCCATACCAGGTGGCCGTTTCATCCAGGTGGGTCACATGCAAGTCGAGGTTCAGGCACCCGTCGAGCAGGTGCACATCCAGCGTCGCCCGGTAGGCAAAGGGCAACTGGCTGTCGAGCGTTAGCCGGGCACGGCGTTCACTGTGGTGGTCCACCTGCCAGGCCTGCTGCCAGGCGGTGCCATGAATCGGGTAGGGGTCGTGTGCGGTGTTAGGCGCCAACGCCAGCCAACCCTCGGGGCGCTCGAACCCCCCTTGGGCAATCCGGTTGGACCAAGGCGCCAGTGGGTAGCACGCCAGTTGCCGCGGCGTGCCGCTGGCCAGCGCGTCTTGGTCCGAGTGGCGCAGCAGCGCCTGCCCGGTCGCTTTCACTTCCCAGTTGATCAGGCTGGCGCCCAGGTCCGGCGCCATGCTCAGGCGGGTCAGGTGGTCTTGCAGGTGCAGTTCGGTAACAGCCATCAGCGGCTCCTTTCAGAATGTTTGCTCAGCTCGCTCGGCGATAGGTCAGCAGCACGATGCCGCACACCACCACGGCACCGCCGATCAGTTGCAAGGTACTCAGGCGCTGATCCAGCAACGCCCAGCCCAGCAGCAAGGTGGCGATCGGTTCGATGTTCATCACTGGCGCGTTCTGCGCCATGTTCAGCCGGGGCACACAGACAAACAGCAGGGTGAAGGCCACGCCATACAGCACCACCAGGCTGGCCAATGCCGCCCAGCCGCTGCTGCTGGCAGGCAGCGACAGCCCGGAAGGCATCACGCCGCTTGCGCCTGCCACCAGCATGCTGGAGAAGACGATCAGCAAGGTCAGCAGGCTGCGTACCGGGCCGCGCACGGCGGCCAGTTTGTGATCGGTGATCCACAGCGCGCAGGCGAAGGCGCACGCGGCGCAGAAGGCCAGGCTGACGCCCTGGGCCCAGTGCGGGTTGGCGTCGGCGCTGTCGGCCAGCCGTGCCGGTACATCCAGCGCCAGCACCAGCCCGCAGAGGATCAGGCCCATGAACAGTACGGTGCGGCCAGTCGGGCGCGCGCCGCCCAACGCCCACGTGAGCAGCGCCAGCAACATCGGGAAGGTATTGCCCACCAGCAGCGCCAGTGCCACCGGGATGCGCGCCACCGCCGAATACAGGCACAGGCTCTGCGTGGCGATCAGCAGGCCAAGCAGTAATTGCCAGCGCCGTGTGCCGGTCGGCAGGCCCACTGCCTGGCGTTGCCACAGCAGCAGGCAGGCCAAGACCAGAAAGGTGATGCCGGAGCGGCAGAGAATCGCCAGCAGCACGCCGGTGCCGTCATCGAAGGCGATGCGTGCGGCAACGTGGTTGGCGGCGAACGAGCAGGCCAGCAGCGCCAGTAGCGCCAGCGCCAGCTTGCGAGGAAAGAGGGGAGTGGCAGAGGAGGGAACAGCCATGTGCAGGATCCATTTGCAAAAGAGGATGGGGCCGCAAGCGGCCCCATTTGGCTTTACAGCACCACGCTGGGCAGCCAGAGCGAGATGGCAGGGATGTAGGTCACGGCCATCAATACCAGGAACAACGCCAGGTAGAAGGGCAACAGCGCCTTCACCGTCGACTCGATGCTCACCTTGCCGACGGCCGAACCGACGAACAGCACCGCGCCCACCGGCGGTGTGATCAGGCCGATACCCAGGTTCACCAACATGATCATGCCGAATTGCACCGGGTCTACGCCGATGCCCGTGATCACCGGCAGCAGGATCGGGGTCAGGATCAGGATCAACGGCGCCATGTCCATCACCGTGCCCAGCAGCAACAGCATGAAGTTGATGCACATGAGGATCACGTAGCGGTTATCCGACAGGGTCAGGAACGCCGTGGTGATCTTCGAGGGGATCTGCATCAGCGTCATCACGTAGCCGAAGCTTGCGGCAAAACCGATCAGGATCATCACGATCGAGATGGTGCGTACCGTGCGGTGCATCAGCTTGGGCAGGTCACGCCACTTGTAGTCGCGGTAGATGAACATGGTCACGAAGAACGACCAGACCACGGCCACGGCGGCCGACTCGGTCGCGGTGAATACGCCCGACAGGATACCGCCGAGGATGATGACCATCGCCATCAGCCCCCACAGCGCTTCGCCAGCGATTTTCAGCGCTTGGCGCAGCGGGATCACTTCGCCTTTGGGGTAGTTGCGCTTTTTCGCAAAGATCAGGCACAGGCCCATCATCACCGCGCTCAGCAACAGACCAGGCATCACCCCGGCCATGAACAGCGAGGCGATCGACACCGTGCCCCCCGCGGCCAGCGAGTACAGCACCGAGTTGTGGCTGGGCGGGGTCAGCAGCGCCTGCACCGAACCACTGACGGTCACGGCGGTGGAGAATTCACGCGGGTAGCCTTTGCGCTCCATCTCTGGGATCAGCACCGAGCCCACCGACGCGGTGTCGGCCACCGACGAGCCGGAAATCGCGCCAAAGAAGGTCGAGGCCATGATGTTGACCAGCGACAACCCGCCCCGCACGAAGCCCACCAGTACCCCGGCGAACGCCACCAGCCGCCGGGACATGCCGCCCTCGGCCATGATCGCGCCAGCCAGTACGAAAAACGGAATCGCCAGCAACGAAAACTTGTTAACCCCACTGGCCACTTGGATCATCATCGCCTGCAGCGGGATATCGATCCACCAGGCGCCGATCAGCGCAGATAGGCCTAGGGCGTAAGCCACCGGCATGCCGATCAGGATCAGCGCGATGAAACTGCCCAACAGAATGAACGCATCCATTTACGCAGCTCCTTCGCTTTCTTCAGCCAGGTCGAAACGCACCACCTTGCGGTTGCTTTGGTCGCCCAGCAGGAGTTTTTCCACGACAAAAATCAGCGTCAGCACGCCCCCCACCGGGATCGGCGCGTAAGTCATGCCCACGCGTATGCCTGGCAGCGAGGCCAGCGACTGGTTCCAGGTGGTGATGCATAGCTTGGTGCCGTAATAGGTCATGAACACGCACACCACGATCATCAGCAGTTGCACCAGCAGTGAAACCAACTGGCGCTGCAGGGTGGGCAGGCGGTCGGTGATCATCGCCACCGCCATGTGCGCGCCGGCCCGGTAGCTGGCGGCGGCGCCGACGAAAGTGAACACCACCATCAGCAGGATCGCGACCGGCTCAGGCCAGCTGGAACCGGTGCCCAGCACGTAGCGGGCGAAGATGCCCCACGGAATGATCAGCGTCATGGCCAGGATCGACAGGCCCGAAATCCAGATGCAGCCGCGGTACAGCGTGTCGTTCACGCTCAGGAAAAGCGATTTCATAGGCATCACCAAAGCGACAGCGCGGCGGCCGCCGCACTGTCGAGGTCGTCTTGGAAGGGGCCGGTATTACTGGACGGCGTCGATACGCTTCATCAGGTCGGCGTACGGTGCACCGTACTTCTCGCGGACCGATGCGGTGGCGTCGAAGAACGGCTTCTTGTCGACGGTGATGAACTCGACACCGGCCGCCTTGAGCTTCTCTTCGCTGGCCGCAGACTTGGCGTCCCACAGCGCACGCTCTTCCATCTGCGCTTCACGCGCGACTTTCTTCACCAGTGCCTGCTGGTCTGCGGTGAGCTTGTTCCAGGTGGTCTTGGACATCACCACCGGCTCCGGCAGGATCAGGTGGCCAGTGAGGGTGTAGTACTTGGCGCTCTGGAAGTGGTTGTGCTCGAGCAGCGTCGGCGGGTTGTTCTCGGCGCCGTCGATCACGCCGGTCTGCAGGGCGCTGAAGATTTCGCCGGTGTCCATGGCAATGCCGTTGCCGCCCATGGCGTTCATCATGTCGATGAACAGTGGGTTGCCCTGCACACGGATCTTCATGCCCTTGAGGTCTTCAAGGCTGCGCACCGGTTTTTTCGTGTAGATGCTGCGCGAGCCGCCATCCATCCAGGCCAGGGCCACCAGGTTGAATTCGGAGTTGGTGATCTTGTCGAGGATTTCCTGGCCGATGTCACCGTCGATGATCTTGCGCATGTGTTCATGGTCACGGAACACGAACGGCATGTTGAACACGTTCACGTCCGGCACCACCGGCCCGACGATCCCCAGGCTGACGCGGGTCATCTGCACGGCACCGATCTGTGCCTGCTCGATCACTTCCTTCTCGGAGCCAAGCACCCCACCGGGGAACATCTTGAAGGTGATCTCGCCATTGCTGGCGGCTTCGAGCTTTTTGCCCATGTTCTGTTCGGCGACCACGGTCGGGTAGCCGGCCGGGTGAATCTCGGCGAACTTGATGTCCAGCGCGGAGGCCGGCATCGACAGGCTGAAGGCGAAGGGGAGTACGGCAAGGAGCAGCTTGCGTTTGAAGGTCATGGTGAAACTCCGTGGTTTTTATTATCCGGTTTCGTGTGTGCAAGTGTGTGGCAGAGCGGGTGTTCAGCCCCGGTAGGCAGGCTCCTCCAGGCCTTTGACGCCGAGCTCGAAGGCAAATACCCCGCCGGCCAGCGGCTGGTCGGAGAGGTCAATGCCCGCAGGGCGGATCGAGGTGACGAACAGGGTGTCCAGGTTGGCGCCACCAAAGGCGCACATGGCCGGTTTTTTCACCGGTACATTGAGCGAGCGGTCCAGGCGGCCATCGGGGGTGAAGCGGTGGACCTGGCCGGCGTCGTTGCCGCAGATCCAGTAGCAGCCGTCCTGGTCGATGGCGGCGCCGTCGGGGCGGCCAGGGTAGGCATGCATGTCGACGAACAACCGCTTGTTGTGGGGCGTACCGCTGTCGATGTCGTAGTCGAACACCCAGATTTTCTGCACGTTGGGGTGCGAGTCCGACAGGTACATGCGCGTGCCATCGGGGCTGAAGGCCAGGCCATTGGGCACGATCATGCCGTCCTGCTGCAGGTGCAGGTGCCCTTCGCCGTCATGCCGGTACAGCGCCCCGACATGGGCGCCCTGCGGCATGTCCATCAACATGGTGCCGGCCCAGAAGCGGCCTTGGCGGTCGCAGCGCCCATCGTTGAAGCGCATGCCGCCCTGGGCATGTTCGACGGTGCTGAGCAGGCGGCTGTCGAGGCTGCCGTCGGCCTTGGGTTCGAGGTGGAAGATGCCGCTTTCCATCCCCGCGACCCACCCGTGTTCGGTGCGGGCGATGCAGGCGAGCATTTCGTCACCTTGCCACGCCTGCAGGGCCCCATTGGGCTGCCAGCGGTGCAGTGTGCGGGCAGGGATGTCGACCCAGTACAGGGCCTGTTCGGTAGGGTGCCACACAGGGCTTTCGCCGGTACCGTTGCGGGCGTCGACGATCAGTTCGCAGTTCATGGCCGTGCCTCCTGGCGCGCGGGGTCAGTTGAACGGTCCGGCCACGGCGAAGGCGCCGCCCTGATAGACCATGCTCGGGTCATCGGCGGCGGGCGCCGGTTGGGCTTCGACGGCCTCGCGGAACACCTCGGAGGTGTCTTTAGGCGCATAGCCCAGGTGCGCGGCATGGCGGTTGTCCCACCACACGGTGCGGTTGTCGGAGGCGCCATAGACGATGGTGTGGCCGACGTCGGGCGTGAACAGCCCGCGCTCGATCAGCTGGACCAGGTCGTCGTAGCTCAGCCAGGTGCAGAGCATCCGCGGGTTCTGCGGTTGCGGGAATGACGAGCCGATACGAATGCTCACCGTCTCGATGCCATAGCGATCGAAGTAGAAGCTGGCGACATCTTCGCCGTAGCATTTGGACAGCCCGTAGTAGCTGTCGGGGCGGCGCGGGGAGTGGGCGTCGATGCGCTCGTCTTGGCGGTAGAAACCGATGGTGTGGTTGGAGCTGGCGAAGATGATGCGCTTGACGCCATGCTTGCGCGCCGCCTCGTAGACGTGGAACACGCCGCAGATGTTGGGGCCGAGGATGTCTTCGAAGGAATGCTCGGTGGACACGCCACCGAAGTGGATGATGGCGTCTACGCCTTCGACCAGGGCGTGGACCGCTGCCTTGTCGGCGAGGTCGCAAGCCACCACCTCTTCATGCGGGCCCGCGGCAGGTGCCATCGGGCTGATATCGGAAAGGCGCAGGACCTCGGCGTAGCCTTGCAGGCGTTCGCGAAGGACCTTGCCCAGGCCGCCTGCGGCTCCGGTGAGCAGCAGGCGATTGAGGGGAGTTGGGGTCATGGCCGGCTCGTTGTTAGTTGTTGTAGGTTGTCGTATGACTGGGCTGAATTATCGGCAGCGGGTTCCAGAGTTGTCAATGTTAATTCTGTGACCCTGTATGCCTCATTACGGCAAACCCGCACCTACAGGCTTCACGCGGTCCGTGTAGGCGCGGGCTTGCCGCGATGGGCCGCAAAGCGGCCCCCTATTACAACAACGACAACGGATAGTTGAAGATCAACCGGTTCTCATCAAACTCGTTGTTGCTGTAATCCCGGCGAATGCTCGAGTTCCGCCACTTCACACTCAAATCCTTGAACGCCCCGCTCTGGATCACATACGCAAGCTCGGTTTCCCGCACCCACTCCTTGCCATCGGTAACAGCACCGGTGTGCACATCCTGCCCGCTGATATAACGGTTCATCAGCGTCAAACCCGGCACCCCGACGGTGACGAAGTTGAAGTCATGCCGCACCTGCCACGAGCGTTCGTTGGCATTGTCGAAACTGGAGTTGTAGCTATCGTTGGCCAGCGTCCCGCCGCTGGTGCCATTGACCCGCATCCAGGTATCGCCATCGACTTTTTGCAGCCCAACCCAGAAGGTGTTGCCGCCATACTTGGCCGAGAACATCCCCGAGTAGGTCTTGTTGTCCAGCTGCCCGGCACGCTCGGAGCCGTCTTCATCGCCATGGAAGTAGCCCAGGTTGGCGCCCAGGGTCCAGTCACCCACTGGCTGGCTGTGGCTCAGTTGCAGGTATTGCTGCTGGTAGACGTCCTTGAGCACCGCATTCCACAGCCCGACCAGCGTGCGGTCCTGGTTGAACTTGTATTCGCCGCCGACGAAGTTGAAGCGGTCCGAAAGCGCCCCGCCATAGCTCATGTCTTCCATGCTCGCGTCATTGCGCGGGCTGTTGCCACGGAACTGCCCGCCATACAGCGTCAGCCCGGCGATCTCGTTGGAGGTGACCTGCCCCCCGCGGAACGTCTGCGGCAGCGAACGGCCGTCGTCGGAGCGCAGGATCGGCAGCACCGGCATCCATTCGCCGATCTTAAGCTCGGTCTTCGATATCCGCGCCTTGCCCGCCACCGCCAGGCGCCCAAAGTCATCGGCTGGGCGCCCATCGTCGTGGCGCGGCAGCAGCCCGGTGCCGTAGGTGCCGCCACCGCCATCAAGCTTCACCGACCACATGCCCAGCACATCCACACCGAACCCCACCGGCCCCTCGGTAAAGCCCGAGCGGGCATCGAGGATGAAGCTCTGCGTCCATTCCTCGGCCTTGCTTTGCGGGTTGCTGGGGTTGGTGAAGTTGCGGTTGATGTAGAAGTTGCGCAGGCCGAGCGTGGCCTTGGCATCCTCGGCAAAGCCCGCCGCCAGCGTGGTACCCGGCAGGCTGCCGAGCATGCCGACGCCGAGCAGGGCAAAGGGAAGGGTTTGGCAGATTCTCATTATTGTTGTGCTCCACAAAAGGGTGTGGCGGCCCGTCCACCGTGCACGCGCAAGCGGCCAGCGGTAGGGGCGGGTAGGTAACGGGCCGGTCACGGCCAGGGAGGGTGAAACGGGCTTACGGCCCTAGGTGGCCGCAGGTGACGAAATCGGGAAAGGTGCAACGCGGGGGTATAGCGCGATTGAAGTCGACATGGCGATCGTCCACGGATTGTTGTTTTTGTTATGCGTTGTCGTACAACTATGGCGATTTTTATCAAGTGGTGGTGGGGATGTCAACGCTTTGTGGTGTGATGAGGGTGTTTGGAGGCTTGGGTTTTTGGTGAATACGGAAAGCTGAGGCCTCTATTCCGGGGGCAAGGGATTTTTCTGGAGGTACTATGACTGAGGGCTTGAGTGCGTCAGTGCCTGTGAGATCGAGCGCCGCCCCCGCGGCGCTCGATCTCACAGGCGCAGAAGCACTCAGGGCAGACTTCTGTGAACCCAGAGCAGCGCCTTGAATGCGGCTGGGAGCTCTCTATTCCAACCCCGCAAACACCTTCGCCAGCTTCGCCACCGCTACACGCATCTCGCCAGGCGTCAGCGCCGCAAACCCCATCAACAGGCCCGCATCATTCCTCGGCGATGCATACAAAC
The DNA here is from genome assembly GCF_022179005.1 of Pseudomonas sp. PAGU 2196. Taxonomy (NCBI): domain Bacteria; kingdom Pseudomonadati; phylum Pseudomonadota; class Gammaproteobacteria; order Pseudomonadales; family Pseudomonadaceae; genus Pseudomonas; species Pseudomonas sp. PAGU 2196. The sequence continues at coordinate 20,355 of NZ_BNTL01000022.1, forward strand.
TGCCGAGCCCCAACAGGTCGATCCCCGCCGCATGCGCCGCCCTCACTACCGCATCTTCCGGCAAGTCCTGCACGAAGTGGCAGGGCATCTGCAGCCCCCCGGCCGGAATGCTTGGCGCCAGAAACGCCCCCAAGTGCTTGTGCACAAGCTCTGCCAGCATGTCCCGGCGCGCGGCATACAGCGCCCGCATGCTCCGCACATGCGCCGTGTAGTGCCCGCCCTCCATGAACCGCGCCAGGGTCAGCTGGGCAATGGAGGCCGTATGCCCATCCTGCAGCGTGCGTGCATTGGTCATCGGCGCGACGAGAGCAGGTGGCAACAGCAAGTAGCCGATGCGCAGCCCGGCGAACAGCGACTTGGTGAACGTGCCGATGTACAGCGTGCGGTCATGCGGGTCCAGGCCCTGCACGCAGGCGGTCGGCCGGCCCTCGTAGTGGAACTCGCTGTCGTAGTCGTCTTCGATAATCCAGGCGCGCTGCTGCCTTGCCCACTCGATGGCCTGCAGGCGCCTGTCCAGCGACAATGTGGCGCCGGTGGGATATTGATGGGACGGCGTCAGAAACACCGCCCTGGCAGTGGCGGCCAACCGCGCCATGCGTTCCACCTGCAGGCCGTTTTCATCCACCGGCACGGGCACGCCTTCGAGGCCTGCTGCCGCGACGGCTTTGCGCGTGCCTTGGTAGAGCGGGTCTTCGACCAGTACCTGATCGCCCGCATCCATGAGCACCTGCGCGCATAGGCTAAGCGCCTGCTGCGAGCTGGTGAGGATCAGCACCCGGTCGGCAGACGCCTGCGCGCCCCGTTCGAGGTTAAGGTAGTCAGCGATCGCGCTGCGCAGGCAGGCCATGCCCTGTGGCGCACTGTGCTCCAATGCCTGGGTGCCAAATTCCTTGTACACCTGGCGCTCCAGCCTTTCCCAGACCGCCAGGGGGAAGTGCCGGGTCTCGGCTACTCCCGGTGCAAACGGGCGCGGCCCTTGGAAATTATTCACGCCCCCGCTCTGCAGCACGGCCATCGCCCGGCGGCTCAGTTGAGGTGGCTCATCGCAGCGCGTTTCGCGTTTTTGCTGGCGCTGTGGCAGATGCCGTGCGCGTTGCGAGACGAAGCTTCCGCTGCCCACCCGACGCTCGATGAAACCCTCGGCATGCAACTGGCTGTAAGCCGCCTCCACGGTATCCCGCGAGACGCCCAGCGACTGGGCCAATGGGCGTGAAGCCGGCAGCGATTTACCGACCGGCAGCGCGCCATCAAGGATCAATTGGCGAATCGCCCGCTGGATCCGCACATGCAACGACAACTCGCCATGGGCCGGGTCGCTCATCCAGGCTTTGACCGATTGCAGTTGTGCGTGTTTGAACATTGGTCTGGTTCGCTTGCAAAAAGTGGCGGGGCTATTCAGGCCATTCTATCGCTATAAATGCACCTGTTTTCAGACCATTCCCACATTGAAAGGGGTCCACGATGACAGTTGCACCAGCATTGATGTCAGTCCGCGAGTTGAAGCAGAGCGATTTCCCTCAATGGTCCGCCTATTGGGACCAGTACCAGGCGTTTTACAAAGTAGCGTTGAGCCAGGCCACCACCGAGCTGACCTGGGCCCGGTTTTTCGACCCGGCAGAGCCCGTGCACTGCGCCGTCGCCACGGACGGTGAGCGCATCCTCGGTTTCGTCCATTTTGTGTTCCATCGCTCGACTTGGGGGCGTAACGACTTCTGCTATCTGGAAGACCTGTACGTTTGCCCAAACGCGCGAGGGAGGCAGGTTGGCAAGCAGTTGATCGAGTACGTTCAGGGCCAGGCACGGGAGAAACAGTGCGACCGGCTGTACTGGCATACCCAGGAAACCAACCAGACCGCACAGCGGCTGTACGACTGGATTGCTGAAAAGCCGGGGGTAATCGAGTACCGGATGGCTTGTTAGCACGCAAAAAAAAGGCTGCCCATTGGCAGCCTTCTCGATGCTCAGCCCGGACAATCAGTCCCAGCTCAACGCCCCACCAGTCTGATACTCAATCACACGCGTCTCAAAGAAGTTCTTCTCCTTCTTCAAGTCCATGATCTCGCTCATCCACGGGAACGGGTTGGTGGTGCCTGGGTACTCTTCCTTCAGGCCAATCTGGGTCAGGCGACGGTTGGCGATGAACTTGAGGTAGTCCTCCATCATCGCTGCGTTCATGCCCAGTACACCGCGCGGCATGGTATCGCGGGCGTATTCGATCTCCAGCTGGGTCCCTTGCAGGATCATCTGGGTCGCTTCTTCTTTCATCGAGGCATCCCACAGGTGCGGGTTCTCGATCTTGATCTGGTTGATCACGTCGATACCGAAGTTCAGGTGCATCGACTCGTCACGCAGGATGTACTGGAACTGCTCGGCAACGCCGGTCATCTTGTTGCGGCGGCCCATCGACAGGATCTGGGTGAAGCCGCAGTAGAAGAAGATGCCTTCCAGCACGCAGTAGTAGGCGATCAGGTTGCGCAGCAGCTCTTTGTCGGTTTCCGGGGTGCCGGTGTTGAATTCCGGGTCGGAGATGGCGCGGGTGTACTTCAGGCCCCAGGCGGCTTTCTTCGCGACCGACGGGATCTCGTGGTACATGTTGAAGATCTCGCCTTCATCCATGCCCAGCGACTCGATGCAGTACTGGTAGGCGTGGGTGTGGATCGCCTCTTCGAAGGCCTGGCGCAGGATGTACTGGCGGCACTCCGGGTTGGTGATCAGGCGGTACACGGCCAGGGCCAGGTTGTTGGCAACCAGGGAGTCGGCGGTGGAGAAGAAGCCCAGGTTACGCATGACGATGCGGCGCTCGTCTTCGGTCAGGCCGTCCTGGCTCTTCCACAGGGCGATGTCGGCGGTCATGTTGACCTCTTGCGGCATCCAGTGGTTGGCGCAGCCGTCGAGGTACTTCTGCCAGGCCCAGTCGTATTTGAATGGCACCAGCTGGTTGAGGTCGGCGCGGCAGTTGATCATGCGCTTTTCATCGACCGCAACGCGGGCGGCAGAGCCTTCCAGCTCGGCCAAGCCTTCGGCAACGTCGAGGGCGTCGAGGGCAGCTTTGGCGCGTTTTACGGCTTCGGAGTCAGAAGCGGTAGCGGCACGGGCTTCCAGGGCGGCGGCACCGCCGGCGCTGTCGAGCTTGTCGAGGGTGGCAGCGGCGTTGGCCTGCGCAGGGGTGTTGCCTTTGGCGGCTACTTCGCCGTCTTCCTTGTCGAATTCGTCCCAGCTCAGCATGGTTTGGCTCCTGCTTGAGGGTCGCCCTCAGGCAACCGGTTGGATTTTAAGAATGTGATGCCTGACGCAAGGCCGTTACGGCGAATGGACAGCTCGAGAGGCTGACTCTCGTTACATCTGGATGTGCTTGTGCCTGGCCAGGCCTCACAGAGGGGCCAGGGACTTGAAAGGTGCCCTTTTCAGAGGGGGCGCAGTATACCGGAATTCGCCTTCGATCGGGGTGCGAGTCTGGCCGGCGAGGGTAACTTTTTCGACCGGTTTAGCGCGCATCCGTTCACCAAGGGTGTGCCGTTCGTTCGGGCAAGAGTGTAGCCGCTAAACGAAGGTTTGGCACTATATGTTGTGGTTTTTTGTTTTCTAAACACTGTATATGGGGTTATGCGTCGTGTAGGAGCAGCCTTGTGCTGCGAAGAGGCCGGCGCAAGCACAGCACATTTCGCTGGCATAACCGGCCTCTTCGCAGCACAAGGCTGCTCCTACACAGCGTGTGTTAGCTGCACTGCTTGCGCAGGGTCTCGACCACATGTGTCTTGGGGTGCTTGCGTGCTTCTTCGACCGAGGTGAAGCGGCCGGTTGCAGCATTGCGACCAATTTTGCGAGTTGCCACTTTTTTCCGCGCCATGGGGTACATCCTTTTTTTGAGAGGTCCTGCTCTTTTACCGAGCCGCGCGAGCGGTGGGCAAAGGGCAAGGCTTCTCTGGAACGCGGATACAAAAATGCCGCAAGGGGCACCCGTGGGCACCCCTTGCGGCATCAGGCCTTACTGGCAGGCTTCGCAGTCAGGCTCGTCGATCGCACACGCCTTTGGCACAGGTGCCGGGCCGGCGGCCTGAACCGGGGCGCTGTCGCCGCCGCTGGAAACGGCGTTGAGCTTGCCGGTGTTGATGGTCGACTTCTCGGTGCTGGTCGCAGCCAGGGCACGGAGGTAGTAGGTGGTTTTCAGACCACGGTACCAGGCCATGCGGTAGGTCACGTCCAGCTTCTTGCCCGAAGCGCCAGCGATGTACAGGTTCAGCGACTGAGCCTGGTCGATCCACTTCTGGCGACGCGAGGCAGCATCGACGATCCACTTGGTCTCGACTTCGAACGCGGTGGCGTACAGGTCTTTCAGCTCTTGCGGGATACGCTCGATCTGCTGCACCGAACCGTCATAGTACTTCAGGTCGTTGATCATTACCGAGTCCCACAGGCCGCGGGCTTTCAGGTCGCGAACCAGGTACGGGTTGATCACGGTGAATTCGCCCGACAGGTTCGATTTCACGTACAGGTTCTGGTAGGTCGGCTCGATGGACTGCGACACGCCAGTGATGTTGGCGATGGTCGCGGTCGGCGCGATGGCCATGATGTTCGAGTTACGAATACCTTTTTGTACGCGAGCACGCACCGGCGCCCAGTCCAGGGTCTCGTTCAGGTCGACGTCGATGTACTTCTGGCCACGGGCCTCGATCAGGATCTGTTGCGAATCCAGCGGCAGGATGCCTTTGGACCACAGCGAACCCTGGAAGGTCTCGTAGGCGCCACGCTCGTCGGCCAGGTCGCAGGACGCCTGGATCGCGAAGTAGCTGACCGCTTCCATCGACTTGTCGGCGAACTCGACCGCAGCGTCGGAACCGTAGGCGATGTGCTGCAGGTACAGTGCGTCCTGGAAGCCCATGATGCCCAGGCCAACAGGGCGGTGCTTGAGGTTCGAGTTACGCGCTTGCGGCACCGAGTAGTAGTTGATGTCGATCACGTTGTCGAGCATGCGCACGGCGGTGTTCACGGTGCGTTGCAGTTTGGCGGTGTCCAGCTTGCCATCGACGATGTGGTTCGGCAGGTTGATCGAGCCCAGGTTGCAGACCGCGATCTCGTCCTTGTTGGTGTTCAGGGTGATCTCGGTGCACAGGTTCGAGCTGTGGACCACGCCCACGTGCTGCTGCGGCGAACGCAGGTTGCACGGGTCCTTGAAGGTCAGCCATGGGTGGCCGGTCTCGAACAGCATCGACAGCATCTTGCGCCACAGGTCTTTGGCCTGGATGGTCTTGAACACCTTGATCTTGTTGTACTCGGTCAGGGCTTCGTAGTACTCGTAGCGCTCTTCGAAGGCCTTGCCGGTCAGGTCGTGCAGATCAGGCACTTCCGATGGCGAGAACAGGGTCCACTTGCCGTCATCGAAGACGCGCTTCATGAACAGGTCAGGGATCCAGTTGGCGGTGTTCATGTCGTGGGTACGACGACGATCATCACCGGTGTTCTTGCGCAGCTCGATGAATTCTTCGATGTCCAGGTGCCAGGTTTCCAGGTAGGCACAGACAGCGCCCTTGCGCTTGCCGCCCTGGTTGACCGCAACGGCGGTGTCGTTGACCACTTTCAAGAAGGGTACGACGCCCTGGGATTTACCGTTGGTGCCCTTGATGTAGGAGCCCAGTGCACGCACAGGGGTCCAGTCGTTGCCCAGGCCACCGGCGAATTTCGACAGCATGGCGTTGTCGTGGATCGCGTGGTAGATGCCCGACAGGTCGTCCGGCACGGTGGTCAGGTAGCAGCTGGACAGCTGCGGGCGCAGGGTACCGGCGTTGAACAGGGTCGGGGTCGAGGCCATGTAGTCGAAGGACGACAACAGGTTGTAGAACTCGATCGCACGGGCTTCTTTTTCTTTCTCTTCCAGCGCCAGGCCCATGGCCACACGCATGAAGAATACCTGTGGCAGCTCGAAGCGCACGCCATCCTTGTGGATGAAGTAGCGGTCGTACAGGGTCTGCAGGCCCAGGTAGGTGAACTGCTGGTCGCGCTCGTGGTTGATCGCCTTGCCCAGTTTTTCCAGGTCGAAGTCGGCCAGGGCCGGGTTCAGCAGCTCGAACTCGATACCTTTGGCGACGTAGGCTGGCAGCGCCTTGGCGTACAGCTCGGCCATCTCGTGGTGGGTAGCGCTGTCGGCAACGCTGAGGAAGCCCAGGCCTTCGGCACGCAGGGTGTCCATCAGCAGGCGGGCGGTGACGAACGAGTAGTTCGGCTCGCGCTCGACCAGGGTACGGGCGGTCATCACCAGGGCGGTGTTTACGTCCTTGATGGCCACGCCGTCGTACAGGTTCTTCAGGGTTTCGCGCTGGATCAGGTCGCCATCGACTTCGGCCAGGCCTTCGCAGGCTTCGCTGATGATGGTGTTCAGGCGCGCCATGTCCAGCGGCGCCAGGCTGCCGTCGGCCAGGGTGATGCGGATGCTTGGGTGCGGCTCGACCACGGCGTCGGTGTTGGCGCGGGTGGCGCGCTCTTTTGCACGCTGGTCGCGGTAGATCACGTAGTCGCGGGCGACTTTTTGCTCACCGGCACGCATCAGGGCCAGTTCGACTTGGTCCTGGATTTCTTCGATGTGGATGGTGCCACCCGATGGCATGCGACGCTTGAACGTGGCAGTGACCTGCTCGGTCAGCCGCGCGACAGTGTCGTGGATACGCGACGAGGCGGCGGCGGTGCCGCCTTCAACTGCGAGGAACGCCTTGGTGATGGCCACGGTGATCTTGTCGTCGGTGTAGGGGACGACAGTGCCGTTGCGCTTGATCACGCGCAGTTGGCCGGGGGCGGTGGCAGCCAGATCCTGGTTGGAATCGGCGGCCTGCGGCACCTGGGCCTGCGGGTTCTCGCGAGTTGTGTCGGTTTGCATGGGTGGGTGTCTCCACAGTTTCTATATTGTACAGGCGCCTTTTGGGCGCCCACCGTTCCGTCCACTTGCTCGATTACCCGTGCGGGGATGCGTCATGCGCGCGCATCCGCCCGCTCGGGCGTACCGACTTCGGGACAGACTCAGGAATAAGGGGCAATAGCTTGCCGCTCCCTGGCCGAAGTCAAAGGTTTTGGGCAGTACCCAAAAGCTGTTGCAGTTCAGTAGTCCGCTGGAGCGGTATGGCTGGTCAAATCACCTGAAGTTCAACCGGAAAATCGAATAATTTGCCGGGTTGACTTTTGTGTGTGATTTTGCACGAACCCCAACATGTAGTGGTTCGCTGCGATCGGGATACAAGATAATGCGGTATCAGGGTCTTTGCAAGGCGAGCGCCTGTGGATAAGTTGTGCGTACTTTGTGGGTATGGCCTGTAGGCCTTGTGCCAAGTGGTTTGCAGTATTTTTCTTCAGCGCGCTGCCCCAAGGCAGAATTTTGAGGGCGCGAACCCTACCACAAAAAACGGTTCAGTCCAGTGGCGAGTGCGGTACTGCAGGTCGGTTGGCAGTGCTCAGGGCGGAACGTAGTATCGGCGATAGAAAAACAACAATTGAAAGGCAAAGGCCATGGACCAACCCACCCCCCGCATCCTCATCGTCGAAGACGACCAGCGCCTGGCCGAGCTCACGGCCGAATACCTCCAGGCCAACGGCTTCGAGGTGGCCGTCGAGGGCGATGGCGGCCGCGCGGTGCGACGCATTGTCGACAGCCAGCCTGACCTGGTGATTCTCGACCTCATGCTCCCCGGTGAAGACGGCCTGAGCATCTGCCGCCGGGTGCGCGTCCAATATGCTGGCCCGATCCTCATGCTCACCGCCCGCAGCGACGAACTCGACCAAGTGCAGGGCTTGGACCTGGGCGCCGACGACTATGTGTGCAAGCCAGTGCGCCCGCGCGTGTTGCTGGCGCGTATCCAGGCCCTGCTGCGGCGCAGCGAAGCGCCCGAAAGCAAGCGCTTGGACCTGGCCTTCGGCCCGCTGCGCATCGACAACCGCCTGCGCGAAGCGCGGCTGGGCGAGCAACTGATAGACCTGACCGGCGCCGAATTCGACCTGCTCTGGCTGCTGGCCAGCAACGCCGGCCGGGTTTTGTCGCGCGAGCAGATCTTCACCGCCCTGCGCGGTGTCGGCTACGACGGCCAGGACCGCTCCATCGATGTGCGCATTTCCAAGATCCGCCCCAAGATCGGTGACGACCCGATCCACCCACGCCTGATCAAGACCCTGCGCAGCAAGGGTTACCTGTTCGTCGGCGAGGCGCCATGAACAACTCGATCTTTCTGCGCATCTATGGCGGCATGCTCGCCGTGCTGGTGCTGGTGGCGCTGCTCGGGGTACTCAGCCTGCACCTGGTCAACGAAGTGCGCGCCGCCCAGCACCGCGAGGGCCTGGCCCAAGGCACTTTCAGCCTGATGGCCGACAACCTGGCCGTGCAGAACGAAACCGAACGCAAGCGCTCATTGCTGATGTGGGAGCGCCTGCTTGGGGTGCCGTTGGCGCTGCAGCCGATGTCGGCGCGCACCCTTGACGGTGGCCAGCGGGCCCGGTTGTATCGCGGCCTGGTGGTGGTCGAAAAGACCGGCCCGCACGCCGCCCAGGTGCTGCGCAAGGTTGGCCGCGAGGATGTACTGCTGGTGGCCCAGATCAAGCAGGTCAGCGAGCAGTTGGCCCGGGCCACGCTTTACCTGTTGGCGGACGAGCTGGTGCGTTACCCGGTGACCGAGCAGCAGCAGCGCCTTGCGCAACTCAAGCAGAGCAAGGGGTTTGGTTTCGACATCGCCCTGCAACGGCTGGAGCGGGTCGGCTTGGATGACGACCAGCGGCGGCGGGTAGAGGAGGGCGATACGGTCATGGCCCTGGGCAAGGATGGCGATTCGATCCGGGTGTTCTCCGGGCTCTCGGGGTCACCCTGGGTGCTGGAAATCGGCCCGTTGCATCAGCTCAACCCGTACCCGCCGCAGTTGCTGATCCTGATTGCCTTTCTCGGGCTGTGCCTGATCGGGCTGGTGGTGTATTTGCTGGTGCGCCAGCTGGAGCGGCGTGTGTCGGGCCTGGAGATTGCGGCCACGCGTATTGCCCAGGGTAGCCTGGACACCCGTGTGCCGGCCGGTGACGCCGATTCGGTTGGGCGCCTGGCTGCAGCATTCAATGGCATGGCCGAGCACCTGCAGCGCTCGTTGACCATGCAGCGCGAGCTGGTGCGGGCGGTGTCCCACGAGCTGCGCACACCGGTGGCGCGCCTGCGTTTTGGCCTGGAGATGATCGAGACCGCGAGTACCGACCAAGCCCGCGCCAAGCACCTGGCCGGCATGGATGGCGACATCCAGGACCTGGACAAACTGGTCGACGAGATGCTGACTTACGCGCGCCTTGAGCAAGGTGCGCCGGCGCTGAAATTCCAGCGGGTCGACCTTGATGCCTTGTTTGACCGGGTGATCGAGGAACTGGCACCGCTGCGGGCCGGCATCAAGGTGGTACGCGGTGCTTGCCAAGGGGCTGAAACCGATGGGGCCTGGGTCGAGGCCGAGCCGCGCTACCTGCACCGGGCGCTGCAGAACCTGGTGAGCAACGCCATGCGCCATGCCGAAGGCGAAGTTCGGCTCAGTTACCAACTGGGGCAGCAACGCTGCAGGGTCGATGTGGAAGATGACGGGCCAGGCATCCCGGAGGGCGTTTGGGACCGCATCTTCACGCCCTTCACCCGGCTCGACGACAGCCGCACCCGGGCATCCGGCGGGCATGGGTTGGGCCTGTCGATCGTTCGGCGGATTATCTACTGGCACGCTGGCAGGGCCACGGTAGGGCGCAGCGAGGCGCTGGGCGGCGCCTGCTTCAGCCTCAGCTGGCCGCGGGCACAGGCGCCCCAGTAAAGGTCAGACGCTGATCAGGCTCAGCAGGTGGCCGTCCTGAAGGCAGAACTGGCCCTGCAGTTCACTGCCGCGTTGCCATTCGGGCGACAGGTCGGTGAGCAGGCGCAGGCGGGCCGAACCCTCGGCGGACCACTCCAGCACTTCGGCGTGCTCGAAATAGAAACGCTGGCGAGTCAGCGGGTAGAGGGTCTTGAACAGGCTTTCTTTGAGCGAAAAGGTCAGCGTCACTGTCAGCCCGAGCTGGCGGCGGTCCAGGCGCTCAAGTTCGGCGGGGGTGAGGATTTCCGCCATCAGGCGCTCGGCGCGTTCGTCATCCAGCAGCGACTCCTGATCCAGGCCCAGGCCGCGGCAGCTGCCTTGGCCCGCGACAACGGCGGCGGCCCAGCCTTTGCCATGGGTGATCGAGCCGTGGATGCCGGCCGGCCAGATGGGCGAGCGGTCTTCGTGGGTGCCCGGCACAAAGTCGCGGCCATCCAGGCGTTGCAAGGCGGCGCGGGCGCAGACACGGCCGGCCAGGTACTCGGCCTGGCGCTTGGCTACCGAGCGTTGCAGGCTGGCGCTTTGTGCAATGCCGGCACGCTGGAAGTCGTCGGCAGCCAGGTGGGCCGGGTCGAAGGCACAGCTGACCAGCACTGCACCCGGCAACGGGCGGGGCAGGGGCCAGTGGTGCTGAAGTGGGGAGCAGCAGGTGGGAAGTGTGTTCATGGGGGCTATTGTGCCAGCCGCGACGGCTGTGTGGGAGCGGCCTTGCGTCGCGATGGGCCGCAAAGCGGCCCCGGCGATCGTTACTTGAACACGTTCTTGAAGAAGGCCTGCATATCCGCCCATGAGCTTTCATCGGCTGCCTTGTTGTAACCAATGTCCGGCCCACCATGTTCGCCATGGCTCAAACGGTCGGCGTCCGGGTTGGTGAAGCCATGCTTGGCCCCGGGGATGCTGACGAATTTGTAGTTGACCTTGGCCGCGTCCATTTCCGCCTTGAACGCTTCGACCTGTTGTTCGGTGACCATGCTGTCCGCCGCGCCGTGCTCGACCAGTATGTCGGCCCTGACCACGCCCGGCTTGGCTGGCGTCTGGGTGGCCAGCGCGCCATGGAAACTCACCACGCCATCGAGTTTTTCTCCCCGACGAGCCGCATCGAGCACCACCTTGCCGCCGAAGCAGTAACCCACGGCGCCCAGTTGGTGCTTGTTGACGTTCGGCTGTTTTTTCAGCAACTCCAGGCCAGCGTCGAAGCGCGCGGCCGCCGCAGCCGGGTCTTTCATCGCTTCGGCCATGAACGCCTGAGCATCCTGTGGATGCTCGGTGTGCTTGCCATCGCCGTACATGTCGATCGCTAGCGCTTTGTAGCCCAAGGCTGCCAGGTCGCGGGCGCGGCGCTTGGCATAGTCGTTCAGGCCCCACCACTCATGCACCACGACGATGCCCGGGCGTTTGTCGTCCAGCGCATCGTCATAGGCGTAGTAGCCGACATAGCGCTTGCCATCGTCGTCCTGGTAGGGGATCTCGCGGGTCACTACCGCCGCCTGGGCGAGGGCGGCGCTGCACATCAAGGTCAGGGCCAGCAGGGCGCGCATGTTTACTACTCCTTGTCTTGCAGACAGTTCGTTCAGCCCTGGTTCAGCCAGGGTTCAGTCACGGTTCAGGGTGCCCTCCTTACTCTAGCTTCCAGACAGAAACAGCGCATCCAACTGGAGTACGAAGCCATGAAAACCTTCAACACCTTGCTCGCCGCCATGGCCGTCTGCGCCGCAGGCATCACCACCGCCCAGGCTGCCGACGAAAACTTCGCCAGCCTGACCTACGGCCAGACCAGCGATAAAGTCCGCAAGTCGGGCCTGTTGCAACGCAACACCGACAACCTGAACGCCGACGGCATCATCGGCAAGGACGACACCTGGGGCGTGCGCGTGGGTAAGATCAACGACCAGGGTCGCTACTACATGACCTACGATAACGTCTCTGGTGACCACAGCGGCCTCAAGTTGCGCCAGGAAAACCTGCTGGGCAGCTATGACCTATTCCTGCCGGTGGGCGATACCACCAAACTGTTCGGTGGCGGCAGCCTGGGCATGACCAAGCTGACCCAGGATTCCCCAGGTGCCAGCCGTGATACCGACTATGGCTACGCGGTGGGCCTGCAGGCAGGTGTGATCCAGGAGATCACCGACAAGGCATCGGTGGAGATGGGCTACCGTTACCTGCGCACCAATGCTGCAACCGAGGTGGGCGCCAGCGGCGGGCCGAAAGACGGCACCCTGCGCCTGACCAGCAGTGCACAAACGTACCTGTCGGCGAACTACAAGTTCTGAGGTAGTTGTTATCCTGCACTGGCCTCTTCGCAGCACAAGGCTGCTCCTACAGGCACAGTGGTTGCCCGATGTAGGAGCAGCCTTGTGCTGCGAAGAGGCCGGCACAGGCCATATAAACAAGGAGCTGCACATGAAACTGCTGGTGGTCGAGGACGAAGCGCTGCTTCGCCATCACCTCTACACCCGCCTGGGCGAAAGCGGCCACGTGGTCCAGGCTGTCGCCGATGCCGAAGAGGCCCTTTACCAGGCCGAGCAGTACCACTTCGACCTGGCCGTGATCGACCTTGGGCTACCGGGCATGAGCGGCCTGGAACTGATCGGCCGCCTGCGCGGCCAGAACAAGACCTTCCCCATTCTCATCCTCACCGCCCGTGGCAACTGGCAGGACAAGGTCGAAGGCCTGGCCGCCGGTGCCGACGATTACCTGGTCAAACCCTTCCAGTTCGAAGAGCTCGAAGCGCGCCTCAACGCGCTGCTGCGCCGCTCCAGCGGCTTCACCCAGTCGACCATCGCCGCAGGCCCGCTGCTGCTCGACCTCAACCGCAAGCAGGCGAGCCTGGACGATCAGCCCCTGGCCCTGACCGCCTACGAATACCGCATCCTCGAATACCTCATGCGCCACCACCAGCAGGTGGTGGCCAAGGACCGCCTGATGGAACAACTCTACCCAGGCGATGAAGACCGTGACCCCAATGTCATTGAGGTGCTGGTCGGGCGCCTGCGCCGCAAGCTGGAAGGTGATAACGGCTTCAAACCGATCGACACGGTGCGCGGCCTGGGTTACCTGTTTACCGAGCGCTGCCGATGATCCGTTCCCTGCGGGTGCGCCTGATGTTGGCGGCCGCAGTGCTGGCGCTGCTGTTCATGCTGGCGCTGCTGCCTGCCTTGCAGAAGGCGTTCAGCCTTGCCCTGCAGGAATCCATCGAGCAACGCCTGGCCTCGGACGTGACCACGCTGATCTCCGCCGCCCGCATCGAGCACGGCCAGTTGCAGATGCCGACCTTGCTGCCGGACGAACGCTACAACCTGCCCTACACCGGCCTGCTGGGCTATATCTTCGACCGCGACGGCAACCTGGTGTGGCAGTCGCGGGCCACCGCAGACCAGAACATCAACTACCGCCCCCGCTATGACGGCCGTGGCAACGAGTTCGCCCGCATCCGTCAAGGCGATGGCGAAGAGTTCTTCGTCTATGACGTCGAGATCAAGCTGCTTGGCGGCCAGAGCGCGGCCTACAGCATCGTTGCGCTGCAACCGGTGCGCGAGTACCAGCACACCCTCGATGGCCTGCGCGAAAAGCTCTACCTGGGGTTTGGCGCAGCCTTGCTGGCGCTGCTGGTGCTGTTGTGGGCCGGCCTGACCTGGGGCCTGCGTTCGCTGCGGCGGCTGAGCCGCGAGCTGGACGAGGTCGAGGCCGGCGCGCGTGACGGGTTGAGCCGCGAGCACCCCCGTGAGCTGCTGCGCCTGACCGGTTCGTTGAACCGTCTGCTGCACAGCGAGCGCGAACAGCGCCAGCGCTACCGCGACTCGCTGGATGACTTGGCGCACAGCCTGAAGACACCGCTGGCGGTGTTGCAAGGGGTGGGCGAGAGCCTGCGCCAGCGCAGCGGTGAGCGCGAACAGGCGCGCGTGCTGCAAAGCCAGATCGAACGCATGAGCCAGCAAATCGACTACCAACTGCAGCGCGCCAGCCTGCGCAAGAGCGGCCTGGTGCGTCACAGCGTGCAACTCAAGCCCTTGCTCGACAGCTTGTGCAGCACCTTGGCCAAGGTCTACCGCGACAAGCAGGTCAGCGTCGCGCTGGACATACCCGAGGCCGCGCAGCTGCCGATGGAGCAGGGCGCGCTGCTGGAACTGCTCGGCAACCTGCTGGAGAACGCCTACCGGTTGAGCCTGGGGCACGTACGGGTGAGCCTGGAAGAGGCGCCAGGCCAACTGACGCTGTGCATCGAAGACGATGGGCCAGGGGTGCCGGCCGATCAGCGCGAGCGCATTCTGGAGCGCGGCGAGCGGCTGGACAGCCAGCACCCTGGGCAGGGCATCGGGCTGGCGGTGGTCAAAGACATCGTCGACAGCTATGACGCCGGCTTGAGCCTGGGTGATTCGCCACTGGGTGGCGCGGCGTTCCGGATCACCTTCACGCTGGATTGATCGGCAGTACCGGCCCTTTCACAGGCATGCACATGCTTGAATGCAGTGCCCCCCTGTGGGAGCGGGTTCACCCGCGAAAGGGCCATACCGCCATACACTATGGGCGGATTCCCGCCATCACCCCTGGTACAAATTCCGCCACCGGGCGGAAATCCGCCAGCCTTCCTCAGCTTTTTCGCCCTGTCGTTGGGCAATTACCCCTAGCAATCTCGGCCTTTGCACCCTTCATGGGCATTTTGGCATTGCCCTTGCTATTGATCCTGGCAGAGGCCTGCCCAGGCAGCTCGAACACAACGACAAATCCCTCCATGTGCAGGAGGGTTAGCGATTCAGGTGCCCCATCACCCTGGGAAGGGTGAACCGGCACACTTGAGGAAATTAGCCATGACGACACGTCAGCCGCTGTACAAATCCCTGTATGTCCAGGTGTTGGTCGCCATCACCATCGGCATCCTGCTCGGCCACTTCTATCCCGAAACCGGCGTTGCCCTCAAACCCCTGGGTGACGGGTTCGTCAAACTGATCAAAATGGTCATCGCCCCAATCATCTTCTGCACCGTGGTCAGCGGCATCGCTGGCATGCAGAGCATGAAGTCGGTAGGCAAGACCGGCGGCTACGCGCTCCTGTACTTTGAAATCGTCTCCACCATCGCCCTGATCATCGGCCTCGTCGTCGTCAACGTGGTCAAGCCAGGCGCTGGCATGCACATCGACGTCACCACCCTGAACGCCAGCAGCGTGGCCGCTTATGCCGCCGCCGGCGCACAGCAGACCACCGTTGGCTTCCTGCTCAACATCATCCCCAACACCGTGGTCGGTGCCTTCGCCAACGGCGATATCCTGCAAGTGCTGATGTTCTCGGTGATCTTCGGCTTCGCCCTGCACCGCCTGGGCAGCTACGGCAAGCCGGTGCTCGACCTGATCGACCGCTTCGCCCATGTCATGTTCAACATCATCAACATGATCATGAAGCTGGCCCCGGTCGGCGCCTTCGGTGCCATGGCCTTCACCATCGGCCAGTACGGCGTGGGTTCGCTGGTGCAGCTGGGCTACCTGATGGCCTGCTTCTACGTGACCTGCCTGCTGTTTGTCCTGGTGGTCCTCGGCGGTATCTGCCGCGCCCACGGTTTCAGCGTGCTCAAGCTGATCCGCTACATCCGCGAAGAGCTGATGATCGTGCTGGGCACGTCTTCTTCTGAGTCCGCGCTGCCACGCATGCTGGCGAAGATGGAGCGCCTGGGTGCGAAGAAATCGGTGGTTGGCCTGGTCATCCCGACGGGCTACTCGTTCAACCTGGACGGCACCTCGATCTACCTGACCATGGCCGCCGTGTTCATCGCCCAGGCGACTGACACCACCATGGACATCACCCACCAGATCACCCTGCTGCTGGTACTGTTGGTGGCGTCCAAAGGCGCTGCTGGCGTGACCGGTTCGGGCTTCATCGTGCTGGCAGCCACCCTGTCGGCGGTTGGCCACCTGCCGGTTGCAGGCCTGGCGCTGATCCTGGGCATCGACCGCTTCATGTCCGAAGCCCGTGCCTTGACCAACCTGGTTGGTAACGCCGTTGCCACCGTGGTCGTGGCCAAGTGGGTCAATGAAATGGACAACGACAAGCTGGCTTCGGAGCTGGCATCTGGCGGCGCACCGCTGGAAGACACCCGTCCGACCGACGACCTGGGCGTGGCTGAAGGCCCGGCGCGCTGATCGCGGTTAGGCAATGAAAAAAGGCGACCTCCGGGTCGCCTTTTTTTGTGCACGCTCGGATCAATGATCCAGCACGACTTCCAGCACGCGGATCAGCGCCGGCTGCGGATAATGCCAGCGCACCTGCACATCCCAGAACTTGACCCCATACACCCGCTCCGGTGGTGGCACCTGATACGCCGGCCGCGGGTCTTGACCGAGGCACTGCTCGATCAGCTCCACCAGTGGCTCGCCCAGGCGCAGCGCATGCGCGTGGGCCTGGGGCAGGGCATCGTCGTGCCATTGCACGGCAATGGCGGCGGGCGCTTCGCTGGCCATCTGGTTACTGGCACCGGCAATGCTGTCGGCATACGGTACGTAAGGCTTGATATCCAGCACCGGAGTGCCATCGAGCAGGTCGATCCCGGACAGCAGCAGGCGCCCAGGCTCCACGCCTTCCAGGCGTACCACCGACTGGCCAATACCATTGGGCCTGTGGGTGGCACGGGTGGCGAACACGCCCATGCTCTTGTTGCCGCCCAGGCGCGGTGGGCGCACTTTCAGGCGTGGCTTGTCTTCCAGGGCCTGGTGGAACAGAAACAACAGCCAGACATGGCTGACCTGCTCCAGGCCCGCCACGGCATCACCCTGGTCGAACGGCGGCAGCAGCTCCAGCACGCCACGCGCCGCAGGTGCCAGGTGAGGCTGACGCGGGATGGCGAACTTTTCCTTGAAGCAGGAGCGGACGATGCCGACCGGTGAAACCGTATGCTGCATGGCCACTTAGCCGCGCACGCGCAGGGTCAGGCCCTTGAGGAAGTTGCGCAGCAGCTGGTCGCCGCAGGGTCGGTAGTTGTCATGGCCGACCTTGCGGAACAGCGCGCTGAGTTCGGGTTTGGAGACCGGGAAGTTGACCGACTTGAGTATCGCGTGCAGGTCTTCTTCCTTGAGCTCGAACGCCACGCGCAGCTTTTTCAGAATGGTGTTGTTGGTCACCGGCAGCTCGACCGGCTGTTGCGGGCGGCTGTCGTCCTTCCCGCGGCGATGAATCACCAGGCCATCCAGAAAGTGCGCCATGACCGGGTCGGGGCAGCGCACGAAGCCGGGCTCTTCCTCTTTCTTGAGGTAGCTGGCCAGGGTCTCGGCGCTGACCTCCAGGCCCGACAGCTTGATGATGCCGACCATTTTGGCATCGTTGATCTTGAGCATGTAGCGCAGGCTGCGCAGTACATCGTTGTGGTTCATTTGACTGAAATCCTGTTCTGAGCCGTGCCATCCGGCGCGGCGGTATTGCTTAGAAACGTTCGCTGGCGGCCATGTAGCGCCACTGGCCCAGTGGCAGCTTGCCCATGGACACACCGCCCAGGCGAATGCGGCGCATGCTGATTATCTGCAGGCGCAGGCTGGCGCACAGTTCGGAAATCTGCCCCGGCTGCGGGTTTTTCAAGGCCAGGCGCAGGTGGGTTTCGTTCTGCCAGCTGGCTTTGGCCTTGGGTAACTCCCGGTCATTGCGCATCACACCACGGGCCAGGCGCTCCAGCGCCTGCGGGGTGGCTTCGCCGCTGACTTCGATGATGTATTCCTGCTCCAGGCGACGCAGTTCGGCGTCGATCTTGCGCGCTACGCGCCAATCCTGGGTGAAAATCTGCAGGCCGCTGGCGCCACGCTCGAGGGGCGCAATGCAGGACAGCTTGGTGAAGTGCCCATGCAGCGGCCGAACACCTTCACGGTGCGCCTCGCTAAGGGTGTCCATGGTCATGCTGATACGGGCCGACTCGGTGTCCAGGCCGGCAGGCTGGTTGAGCAGGAGGGTCACAGGTTCGAGGTTTTCGGCGCGCGCACCGGGCAGCAGCTCGACCTGTTGGCCGTCGACCTTGAACTGCGGCTGCTCGACCACCACGCCATCGACCGTGACCCAGCCGCCTTCGATGTACAGCTCGGCTTCGCGGCGGGAACAGCCGAATTGCTCGATAAGGCGTTTGGACAGGCGGACGGGCTCAGACATGACGGCGATTCGCAAAGGCAGGGAAAGGCCGCCATTGTACCTGCCTGGGCGGTCGAGGGGCTGGGAATCTGTGTCATTTACGCCGTTTTGGCGAGACAACACGGCAGAGGCGTCAGGCCCCTGCGCGGATCAGCCGCAGGTGCAGCAAAGGGTAGGGCTGCCCCAGCCCATCGGTCTGCGAACGGCCAACTACCTCAAAACCTTCGTGCAGGTAGAACCCCAGCGCCTGCGGGTTCTGCTCGTTGACATCCAGGCGTTCGGCATTCAGTTCATCGATGGCGTAATGCAGCAGCCGCTTACCAATGCCCTTGCCACGGCATGAGGGCGCGACGAACAGCATGTCCACCCGCCCATTGGCCACGCCGGCAAAGCCCTGGATGCGTTGCTGTGAGTCCTTGCAGCAAATCAGCATCACCGCATCGAGGTAGCGGTGCAGCACATGTTCGCGCAGCAGCAGGATATAGGCATCAGGCAGGAAATCGTGGGTCGCGCGCACCGAGTCTTCCCAAACCTGGGTCAGCTCGGGGTAGTCGCGCAGATGGGGGGTGTGCAACGCCGAAACCTGGCGCATCCGTGTAATCCTCCTGGGGACTGAGGAAAACGATAGATGCAAATGCAAAGGTCGGCGTCAGATCAGCCTAACCATTCCACTGAGCAGCCTTGTGCTGCGAAGAGGCCAGTGGTAATTCCGTCAATCTTCGCTGCTAGCACCGGCCTCTTCGCAGCACAAGGCTGCTCCTACCGGGAGTGCGCATGACCGGAGGGTGTGGGCGGATGTGGCAACACAAGGGGCGCAATGCGCCCCCGGTATTTCAGCGATTTGCGTTGATCAGACAGGCTCTGCCCACATGTCGTACTCGTCGGCATCCACCACCCGGCAACGCACTTTGTCGCCGGGTTTGAAGCCATGGTCGCCATCGATGAACACGCTGCCGTCGATCTCTGGCGCATCGAAGAAGCTGCGGCCTACCGAACCTTGCTCCTCGACTTCGTCGATCAGCACTTCGATCTCTTTGCCGATGCGCAGCTGCAGGCGGGCGCTGCTGATGGCTTGCTGATGTGCCATGAAGCGGTCCCAGCGGTCCTGCTTGACGTCATCCGGCACTTCGTCCAGGCCCAGGTCGTTGGCCGGGGCGCCTTCGACAGGTGAATACTGGAAGCAGCCGACGCGGTCGAGCTGGGCTTCGGTCAGCCAGTCGAGCAGGTACTGGAAGTCTTCTTCGGTTTCGCCAGGGAAGCCGACGATGAAGGTCGAACGGATCACCAGCTCAGGGCACTGCTCGCGCCAGTTCTTGATGCGCGCCAGGGTACGGTCTTCGAAGGCCGGGCGCTTCATCGACTTGAGCACTTTCGGGCTGGCGTGCTGGAACGGGATATCCAGATACGGCAGGATCTTGCCGGCGGCCATCAGTGGGATCACGTCGTCGACGTTCGGGTACGGGTACACATAATGCAGGCGGACCCAGGCGCCCAGGCTGCTCAGCGCTTCGCACAGCTCGAGCATGCGGGTCTTGACCGGGCGGCCGTTCCAGAAGTCGGTCTTGTACTTGACGTCGACGCCGTAGGCGCTGGTGTCCTGGGAAATCACCAGGATCTCCTTGACGCCCGCCTTGACCAGGCGCTCGGCCTCGCTCAACACTTCACCCACCGGGCGGCTGACCAGTTTGCCGCGCATCGACGGGATGATGCAGAAGCTGCAGCTGTGGTTGCAGCCTTCGGAAATCTTCAGGTAGGCGTAGTGACGCGGGGTCAGCTTGACGCCTTGAGGCGGCACCAGGTCGATCAGCGGGTTGTGGTCCTGGCGTGGCGGCACCACTTCGTGCACGGCGTTGACCACTTGCTCGTACTGCTGCGGGCCGGTAACCGACAACACACTCGGGTGCACATCACGGATGCTGCCTTCCTCGACACCCATGCAACCGGTGACGATGACCTTGCCGTTTTCCTTGATCGCTTCGCCGATCACTTCCAGCGACTCGGCCTTGGCGCTGTCGATGAAGCCGCAGGTGTTGACCACCACCACGTCGGCGTCCTCGTAGGTGGGTAC
This sequence comes from Pseudomonas sp. PAGU 2196, assembly GCF_022179005.1. NCBI lineage: Bacteria > Pseudomonadati > Pseudomonadota > Gammaproteobacteria > Pseudomonadales > Pseudomonadaceae > Pseudomonas > Pseudomonas sp. PAGU 2196. Next base: position 40,347 of record NZ_BNTL01000022.1, read on the forward strand.
GACTTCATAACCTTCCATGCGCAGCTGGGTCAGAATGCGCTCGGAATCGACCAGGGCTTTTGGGCAACCCAGGCTTACGAAACCTACCTTAGGAGTGGCGGGAGTGGTGGACATGACTAACCTCGGTATTGAATACAGGTCGCCCGACCGGAAACGGGGGCGATCTTGACGGGCGCTTTTTGGCGCCTCTGATCAAAAAGTGCGCAATTCTAGCGAGCGCAAGGTCGCTTGACTAGCAGAAATACGACGAACGCTGCGCTATGCTTCGCGCCGTTGCGTCCGGGTATCTGCCATGCCCTGGCGTGGGGGTGAATTCTATCGGCCGAGAGGGCCGTCTGCGGGAGTGGTCGATGGTTCAGGCAAGCAGTCATGCCGAAGGCGGGCACGAGGGGAAGCAGGGTGCGACGCGGTCGCTGGGCCTGCTCGTGGCGGCGGTCGGGGTGGTCTATGGCGATATCGGCACCAGCCCGCTGTATACGCTCAAAGAAGTCTTTACCGGCGGCTATGGCGTGCCGGTCAACCATGACGGTGTGCTGGGGATCCTGTCGTTGATCCTCTGGTCGCTGCTGTGGGTGGTGTCGTTCAAGTACGTGATGTTCATCCTGCGTGCCGACAACCAGGGCGAGGGCGGCACCATGGCGCTTACCGCGCTGGCGCGGCGGGCCACGGCGGCCCATCCGCGGCTGCGTACGCTGATGGTCATCTGCGGGCTGATCGGCGCTTCGCTGTTCTATGGCGACAGCATGATCACCCCGGCGGTGTCGGTCCTGTCGGCGGTCGAGGGCATGGGCCTGGCTTTCGACGGCATCGATCACTGGGTGGTGCCCATTTCGCTGGTGGTGCTGGTCGCGCTGTTCCTGGTGCAAAAGCATGGCACCGACAAGATCGGCAAGCTGTTTGGCCCGATCATGGTGGCCTGGTTCGTGGTGCTGGGGGCCTTGGGGGTGCATGGCATCTCGCAAAGCCCTGAAGTGCTCAGGGCATTCAACCCCGGTTGGGCGGTGAACTTTTTCATTGTTCACCCCGGCATGGGCGTGGCCATTCTTGGTGCCGTGGTGCTGGCGCTGACCGGTGCCGAGGCGCTGTACGCCGACATGGGCCACTTCGGCCGCAAGCCGATTGCCCGCGCTTGGTTCGCCCTGGTGCTGCCGGCGCTGGTGCTCAACTACTTTGGCCAGGGTGCAATACTGCTGCAGAACCCGGAGGCGGCGCGCAACCCCTTCTACCTGCTGGCACCGTCCTGGGCGTTGCTGCCGCTGGTGGGGTTGGCGACCATGGCCACGGTGATCGCCTCGCAAGCCGTGATTTCCGGGGCCTTCTCCCTGACGCGCCAAGCTATCCAGCTGGGCTACATACCGCGCATGCAGATCCAGCACACGTCCAGCGATGAACAGGGGCAGATCTACATTGGTGCGGTGAACTGGACGTTGATGGTCGGTGTGGTGTTGCTGGTCATCGGTTTTGAATCGTCCGGCGCCCTGGCCGCGGCCTATGGTGTGGCGGTCACCGGCACCATGCTGATGACCACCATCCTGGTGTCGTCGGTGATGCTGTTGCTGTGGAAGTGGCCGCCGGTGCTGGCAGTGCCGATTCTGCTGGGCTTTTTGTTCGTGGACGGGCTGTTCTTCGCCGCCAACGTGCCGAAGATCGTGCAGGGCGGGGCCTTCCCGGTGTTGGCGGGCGGGGTGTTGTTCCTGTTGATGAGCACCTGGAAGCGCGGCAAGCAGATTCTTGTCGAGCGCATCGATGAAGGCGCGCTGCCGCTGCCGGTGTTCATCAGCAGCATCCGCATCCAGCCGCCGCACCGGGTTGAAGGGACGGCGGTGTTCTTGACGGCGCGCCCCGACGCCGTGCCCCATGCGCTGCTGCACAACATGTTGCACAACCAGGTGCTGCACAGCCAGGTGGTGCTGCTGACGGTGGTCAGCGAGGACCAGCCACGGGTACCGGAGCAGGAGCGTTTCGAGGTGGAGGCCTATGGCGACGGGTTCTTCCGCGTGCTGTTGCATTTTGGCTTCATGGACGAGCCGGACGTGCCGGCGGCGTTGAAGCTGTGCCACCTGGAGGACCTGGATTTCAGCCCGATGCGCACGACGTACTTCCTTAGCCGCGAAACCGTCATTGCGTCGCGGCTGGAGGGCATGTCGCGCTGGCGCGGGAACCTGTTTGCGTTTCTGCTGAAGAACGCCAACGGCAATCTGCGCTTCTTCAATCTACCGTTGAACCGGGTGATCGAGCTGGGGACCCAGGTCGAGATCTGAGCCAGGTCGGGCTGCTGGAATTGCGCAGCCCGTTCTGCCCTCATCGCCGGCAAGCCGGCTCCCACAGGTTCAACAGCGCCCTCAAGAGCAGCACACTTCCTGTGGGAGCAAACTGTCTTGTGGTGCTTGTTCCGGCCTCTTCGCGGGCAAGCCCGCTCCCACAGGTGCGGCGCTAGACTTGGAGGCTACAGAGTTCGGGTGGGAGCCGGCTTGCCGGCGATTGGGCCGCATGGCGGCCCCTTTCTATCAGTTCTGCTCCGCCACGCTCGACTTGCCCTGGCGCGTCTCGATCTCGCCGATCAGGCGCTTGGCCAGCGCGGGGTAGTTCTCATCGAAGTGGTGCCCCCCCGGTAGCTTCAGTCGCTCACCGACGGCCGTCTTGTCGGTGCAGCCGCTTTCGTCGGTCTCTTCCACGCCGTAGACGCACACCACTTTGGACGCTGGCAGCCTGGCCATTTCTGGCCCGGTTGGCGCCTCCTGGCCTTCTTTGCCCAGCCAGCCCTCGACCTCGATCTCGAAGCTGCCGCTGCGGGCGAAGGCCAGCAGCATCACCGCGTCGATGCGTTGCTGGTCTTCGGCCGGCAGGCGGTTGTAGATGGCGGGCAGCACGTCGGCGCCAAACGAATAGCCGGTCAATACAAAGCGCTTGGTACCCCATTTCTGACGATAGTGCTGCATCAGTTCCGACAGGTCAGCGGCGCTCTGTTCCGGGGTCTTGTGTTGCCAGTAATAGCGCAGGGTGTCGATACCGACCACCGGGTAGCCCAGCTTGGCCATTTCCCCGGCGACGTCCCGGTCCAGATCGCGCCAGCCACCATCCCCGGACAGGAACAGGGTGACGGTGTCGGTGGTTTGCCCAGCCGGCACCTCAACCACCGGGATGGCCAGGGCGTTCCCGTCATGCCCGACCAAGGCTTGGGTCAGCTGCGATTTGAGTACCTGGGGCAAGTGGATGTCGTAATCGCTGATGCTGGTTTCAGCGTTGGCCTGGTCGCGCACGAAGGCCGCGCTGGCGTCATCCGGGTTGTCGTTCCAGGCGACGTTCCAGTGGCCGTGGGCCGCCGACTTGGGCAGCGTGGCCTGGCAGCCGGGTTGCTCCAGGGTGAAGTCGACGGAAATGGCCCGCGCCTTGTCGTCAGTCTGTGCGGCCAGCCAGCGCCAGGCTTGTGCCGCACCCGGGCCGATGCCGGCTACCAGGGTCGGTTTCTCGGCGAGCTGGGTCACTGCCAGGTCCAGCGCTTGCTGCTGCTTGCTGCAGTCGCTAGGCGGCAGGATGACCTGCACCAGCTGGGCTTCCCCAGCCTGGCTCAGGTCCAGCAACTGCTTGTCGGTCAGGGCCTGGTCCTGGGGAACGCCGATGGCGACCCGGGCTTTGGCATGCACGCCAGGGGTGACACGGGTGATGTGGGTGTCATTCAGGGTCAATTGCTCAAGGCGCGCCTCGGGGGCCGGGCGCGTCCATAGCCAGAAGGCCGCGGCCCCGCCAAGGGCGGCCAGCAGCAGCGCAATCACCAGGTACAGCCAATAGCGTCGGATCATCAGCGTTTCACCAATCCAGTCAGGCCGCCAGCAATCAGGGCGGCAGTGTCGGCCAGTGCCACCAGCGGGTCGAGCCCTGCTGGCACAGCCATGTAACGGGGTTCCCAGTCCGGTTGGAACTTGTCCTTGAAGCGTCGAAGCCCCTGGAAGTTGTAGAGCTGTTCGCCACGGCGGAACACCATTGAGCCCAGGCGTTGGGTCAACGGCGCGCCACGCCTTGGCTGCAGCCCGGAAAGCGGGACCATGCCCAGGCTGAAACGGCCGTAGTCATGGCTTTTGTAGTGCAGGATCAGGCCGATCATCATGAATTCCATGGTCAGCTTCGGCGCTTCTGGGTGGGCGCGCATCAGGTCGAGGCTGGCCAGCTCGTTGCTGTGGGTTTCCAGCAGGTTGGCAAATGCAACGGGCCGGCCCTGGAAGCGAATCAGGGCAATCCGGAAATGCTGCAGGTACTCGGGGCTGAAGCGCCCGAGCGAGAAGCCTTTCTCGCGCACGTTCTTGCCGCTGAGCCAGGCGTCGGAGATTTCCTTGAGCTCTGCCAGTGGGGCGTGACCGGGCTCATGGATCTCCAGGCTAAGGCCGTCACGGCCGCCACGGTTCCAGGTGTAGCGCAGGTCTTTCATCTCCTTGCCCTTGGCGTCGAGGTCGAAACGGCGCAGGTCGACCCGGGCTTCCTCGCCCAGCTTGAGGGCGGTCAGGCCAATGTCCATATAGAAGGGCAGGTTCTCTGCGCGTACCTGATAGAACACCGGCCGGGCGTGGTGCAGGTCGCACAGGTCACGGAACTGCCAGATCATCTCAGCGCGCTCCTGTGCGGGGCCGATCGGGTCATACAGGGCCACCAGGCTGCGACCGCGACGGGCATACATCAGGAAGGCGTTGTCGCGTGGGTGGAACAGCAAGGCCTTGTCCCCCGTCAGCGCCAGGCCGCCATCGGGCTGGTCGGACGCCAGCAGGATGCGGTTGGCGCGTTGCAGCTCTTCGTCATCGGGCAGGTGGATGACCGGCGGTGCGGTGCGCAGCAGCCAGGTCAGGGCCACGGCCACCAGCAGCACGGCGCTGCCCATGGCTGCCCGCAGGCCGCGCGGGGCATCGGCATCCAAGGTGAACTGCCACCACAGCTGGTGGCTGTAGGGTACATCCTGGTAGGCAAACAGCAGCAGCCACACCGAAGCACCCACCACGCAGGCGCTGGCCACCAGGAACACCGGTGAGAAGGGCAGCTCCAGCAAGCGGCTGGGGCGGTAGAAGGAGCGGCGGAACAGGGCAAGCAGGGCGGCGGTGAACGTGAGCAGGCACGCCTCTTCCCAGTCAAAGCCTTTGAGCAGCGAGAGCAAGGCACCGACCAGCAGCAATGTGGTGGTCAGCAGCCAGGCCGCCGACAGGCGCCGGCGCAGCCCTTGGGCCAACAGCAGGCAGAGCACGCCGATCAGGCTGGCGCCGAAGTGCGAGGCATCGATCAGGCGATGGGGCACCAGAAAACCCATATGCTCCAGGCGCGTGTCGATCTCCGGCGTGGCACCGGAGAACAGCAGCACGACGCCGGACAGGAACACCAGGATCGACAGCACCGGCGCGGCCAGCCCTGAAGCCACCTTGATCGCCTGTTGCGCGAACAGCAGGCGCCGTGCCTCGTTGGCCAACAACAGTACGCAGGCCAGCAGCAGCGGCAATACCACGTAGATCAGGCGATACAGCAACAAGGCTGCCGCCAGTGGCGCGGCGCCCAACTGGTCGGCAAAGGCTGCCAGCAAGATCGCCTCGAACACCCCGACACCGCCGGGTACATGGCTGAGCACGCCGGCGGCCAAGGCCAGCAGGTACACCAGGATGAACGCGCCAAAGGGCGGGGCTTCGGGCAGCAGCAGGTACAGCACGGTGGCTGCGGCGGCCACGTCCAAGGCAGTGATCAGCAATTGCAGCGCGGCCAGGCGGGCACCTGGCAGGCGCAGCGTGCGGCGGCCCAGTTGTACCAAGAGGTTATCGGCCACGGGTTGTTCGGCCAGGCGCCTGCGATAGAGCCCGATCACCAACACTGCAAACAGCACCAGTACAGCAGCGGCGATACCCGCCAACAGGCCCGGCGAAAGGCCCAGCGCCGTGGAGGCGGCGGGCAGATCGCTCAAGGTCGCCAAGGCAGCCAGGGGCGGCAACGCACACCCCAGCGACAGGCTGGCAAAAACGGTCATCCGCGCAACTTCGGCAGCCCCAAGGCCCTGGCGTGCATACAGGCGGTAGCGTACCGAACCACCCGACAGCATCGACAGGCCGATGGCGTTACCGATGGCGAAGGCGCTGAAGCCGCCCAGGACCAGGCTGCTCGCGGGCAGTTTCACGCCGGCATAGCGGCTGGCCGACCATTCGTACCCCAGCAGGATCACGAACCCGATGACCGTCGCCAGCAACGCACCGAGCAACGACTGCGTCGGCACGCTGAGCATGGCATCGTGCAGTGCATAGATGTCCAGCTCGCTCAGCAGGTGGCGGCAGGCAACCAGCGCCATGGCGAACAGCACCAGCGTCACCGCCAGGCCAATGGGCTGACGATAGCGGCTCAAGCGCTCGATCATGGGCAGGCGCTGCGCAGCAGTCGGTAGCGCCGATGCGAGGGGCACCGGAGGTTCAGGGTTGTGGGAAGTCATCGATTGGTACCCCGAGCCGGCAGCGCGAGGTAGGGGAGAGGTGCGGCCAAGTGAAAGTCCCTTAGGAAAACGTATCCAATAGTACTCCGTGCACAGGCGCTTTCAGCGTTCTGGCCGGGTTAAAGATAGTTCATCCTGAGAGGGGTATCTCAAGCCTGAGGGGCAGGCGAGTGGCAGCTTGGTGCCGTGGCGGTGGAAAACGTGGGGCCATAAAACAACAAACCCCGCGCTGCTGTTACACAGGCGGGGTTTGTTCTGACGAATATGGTTGCGGGAGCCGGATTTGAACCGACGACCTTCGGGTTATGAGCCCGACGAGCTACCAGACTGCTCCATCCCGCGTCAGAGGTGCGCATTCTACAGCTTGTTGAATCTGTGTAAAGCGTTAATTGTTGATTTCTCAACCTTTTTTCTTCTGCATCATTTTCGATGCAAAGAAAAAGGCCACTGCGTTAACAGTGGCCTTCTCTTTGTTTGGTTGCGGGAGCCGGATTTGAACCGACGACCTTCGGGTTATGAGCCCGACGAGCTACCAGACTGCTCCATCCCGCGTCTGTGGGGCGGATTCTACAGTTTATTGACGGTGTGTCAAGCGTTAGCTCTTGATTTATCGTCAATTTTCCACAATGACTTTTTTGAGGCCAAAGAAAAAGGCCACTGCGTTAACAGTGGCCTTATCTCGAATCTGGTTGCGGGAGCCGGATTTGAACCGACGACCTTCGGGTTATGAGCCCGACGAGCTACCAGGCTGCTCCATCCCGCGCCTGTGAGATCGAATTCTACGGATTTCCCACCCTATGTCAAGCATTATTCCAAGAAAACCCTTTTTCGTTCAAACCCTTAGCGTTTGAGCGAGGCGCGCGGGGCAGGCGCGGCGGGCCTTGCAGGCCAATTGTCGAGGGATGCGCCGTGCAGGCTGTTGCGCCAGAGGGGCCATGCGATACTATCTGTATGAATCTACAGTACTGACGGTCATCCATGTCCTTGCGCAAGATCATCCATGTCGACTGCGATTGCTTCTACGCCGCGATCGAGATGCGTGATGACCCGCGCCTGGCCGGTCGGCCCATGGCGGTCGGTGGGTCGGCCGACCACCGCGGGGTCATCGCCACCTGCAACTATGAAGCCCGTGCCTATGGCGTGCGCTCGGCCATGTCCTCGCGCCATGCGCTCAAGCTGTGCCCTGACTTGTTGATCGTCAAACCCCGTTTTGAAGCCTATCGCGAGGCATCGCGTGAGATTCACGCCATTTTTCGCGATTACACCGAGCTGATCGAGCCCTTGTCGCTGGATGAAGCCTACCTGGATGTCAGCGACAGCCAGTGGTACGCCGGTAGCGCGACACGGATTGCCGAGGACATTCGCCGGCGCGTCGCCCGTACCTTGCATATCACGGTGTCGGCGGGTGTCGCCCCCAACAAGTTCCTGGCCAAGATCGCCAGTGACTGGCGTAAGCCTAATGGCCTGTTCGTCATCACCCCGGGGGAGGTCGAGGCGTTTGTCGCGGCCTTGCCCGTCGCCCGGTTGCACGGGGTGGGCAAGGTCACGGCGGACAAGCTGGCGCGCTTGGGTATCGATACCTGCCTGGACCTGCGCGCGTGGTCCCGCCTGGCCCTGGTGCGTGAGTTCGGCAGTTTTGGTGAGCGGCTTTGGGGGCTGGCGCGGGGGATTGATGAGCGTGCTGTGCACAATGACAGCCGCAGGCAATCGGTCAGCGTGGAAAATACCTACGATACCGATCTGCCGGACCTGGCCAGTTGCCTGGAGCGTCTTCCCGCGTTGCTAGACAGCCTGAATGAACGCATTGCCCGCATGGACAGCAGCTACCGGCCGGACAAGCCTTTCGTCAAGGTCAAGTTCCATGACTTCAGCCAGACGACGATGGAGCAGGCGGGGGCAGGCAGGGACCTGGAAAGTTACCGGCAATTAATGAAGAAGGCCTTCGCGCGGGGTGACAAGCCGGTGCGTTTGCTGGGGGTCGGGGTCAGGTTGCGGGATTTGCGCGGTGCGCTTGAGCAACTGGAGCTGTTCCCACCTAAATGAACAAGGGCCGCTAAGCGGCCCCTTTCATTTATTGCACGCCTGGGTCAGCTACCAGCCGCCCGGTGGCCTTGGTCAGGGATTGCAGGAATTCCTGCTGCAGTTCCGGATCGTTGCGCGTCAGCTCGATCAGGCTCTGCTCCATTTCACTGGCTTCCTCTTCCAGGCCCAGTTCGGACAGGCGTTTGACCCGGTGCACCCACTGGCTGACATCATCGTCTTCCAGGTCGTCGAAGATCAGCTCATGCGCTTCAAGCAGCTTGTTGCGCAGCGTGGCGCTGACCAGCAGGCTGGCGTCACCGCGCACCGCATTGTCCTCATCGACCACCTGCAAGTGCAGGGTGCCGATGTGGTTGAGGTTCTGCTCGGAGAACGGGCTGTCGAGCAGGTTCAGGCGCAGCACGCCGTTTCTGTCGGTGGTCAGCTCGTGGGTGAGTTTGCCGGCCTTGACTTCGACCAGGCGCTCGCTCCAGGGCAGGCTGGTGGACTCCTCGCGCTGGTCCTTCTGCACTTCGCTGATCCCGGCAAGGTTCTGCTGGGCGCGACCGTTGGACTGCACGTTCATGAACGGGTTAAGCCCCGCCACGCCGTAGCTGAGCCAGTCGTGGGTCACGCTTTCAGGCAGGTTGCCCAAGGCGAACACGTTGACCACGTTGGCACCCACGCCCGCCACGACAGCCACCGCACCCAGTGGGATCTCGTAGATCTCCCGCCAGGGCTGGTAAGGCGTGTAGCGGTCGTAGCGCCGGGTAACTTCGAACTCGGTGACTTCGAAGCGCTTCAGCTCATGCACGCGCACACGTCGTTGCGGCAGCTCCATCACCTTCGGCTCGCCGACATCGATCTGCAGACTGTGTTCGAGCAGTTTTCGCTCGACGCGCTCCTCGTGCTCGCTGCGCTGGGACATCTGGTTGGCGCAGCCGCTGATGAGCAGGGCGCCGCACAGTGCGGCGCCCCCCAGGGGAAAGGTACTTCGCTTGGACATGATCACTCGTGCATTGATTATCAGCGGCGAACGCGGGCCTGCAGGAACGACAGCACTTCATTGAGTGGCAGCGCTTGAGCATCCTGTTCGGTGCGGTGCTTGTATTCCAGGTTGCCTTCGGCCAGGCCGCGGTCACTGACGACGATGCGGTGCGGGATGCCGATCAGCTCCATGTCGGCAAACTTGATGCCTGGGCTGGTCTTCTTGTCGCGGTCATCCAGCAGCACTTCGAAGCCAGCGGCGGTCAGTTCGGCGTACAGCTTGTCGGTCGCTTCGCGGACCACGTCGGTTTCATAGCGCAGCGGCACCAGGGCGATCTGGAAAGGCGCCAGGGCGTCGTTCCAGATGATGCCTTTGTCGTCGTAGCTCTGTTCGATGGCGGCGGCGACCACGCGGGACACGCCAATGCCATAGCAACCCATGGACAACACGACAGGCTTGCCGTTCTCGCCCAGTACCTGGCACTTGAGTGCCTCGCTGTACTTGGTGCCGAGCTGGAAGATGTGGCCCACTTCGATGCCGCGCTTGATCACCAGGGTGCCCTGGCCGTCTGGGCTTGGGTCGCCTTCGACGACGTTGCGCAGGTCGGCGACTTGCGGAACCGGCAGGTCGCGCTCCCAGTTGACGCCGAAGTAGTGCTTGTCATCGATGTTGGCGCCGATGCCGAAGTCGCTCATCAGGGCAACCGAACGGTCGATGATGCATTCCAGTGGCAGGTTCAGCGGGCCGAGCGAGCCTGCACCGGCGCCGATGGCGTCGCGCAGTTCAGCTTCGGTCGCCATGACCAGCGGGTCGGCAACCTGTTCCAGCTTGGTGGCCTTGATTTCGTTGAGCTCGTGGTCGCCACGGACGATCAGGGCGATCAGCTTGCCTTCTTCGGCGCCGCGCACGATCAGGGTCTTGACGGTCTTCTCGATCGGCAGGCCGAAGTTTTCGACCAGTTGGGCGATGGTCTTGGCGTCCGGCGTGTCGACCAGGCGCAGCTCCTCGGAAGGGGCAGGGCGCACGGTTTCACGCGGGATGGCCTCGGCCTTCTCGATGTTGGCAGCGTAATCGGAGCTGTCGCTGAAGATCACATCGTCTTCACCGGATTCGGCCAGCACGTGGAATTCGTGCGAGTAGCTGCCACCGATGGAGCCGGTGTCGGCTTGCACAGGGCGGAAGTCCAGGCCCAGGCGGGTAAAGACGTTGCTGTACGCCTGGTGCATGCGGTCGTAGGTTTCCTGCAGGGAAGCCTGGTCGGCATGGAAGGAGTAGGCGTCCTTCATGATGAACTCGCGGCCGCGCATCAGGCCGAAGCGTGGGCGGATCTCATCACGGAATTTGGTCTGGATCTGGTACATGTTGAGCGGCAGCTGTTTATAGCTGGACAGCTCGTTACGGGCCAGGTCGGTAATGACTTCTTCGTGGGTCGGGCCGACGCAGAAGTCGCGGTTGTGGCGGTCTTTCAGGCGCAGCAGCTCTGGGCCGTACTGCTCCCAACGGCCGGATTCCTGCCACAGTTCGGCGGGCTGGATGCTGGGCATCAGCACTTCCAGGGCGCCGGCGGCGTTCATTTCCTCGCGTACAACGGCTTCGACCTTGCGCATCACTCGCAAGCCCATCGGCAGCCAGGTGTACAGGCCAGAGGCCAGTTTGCGGATCATGCCGGCGCGCAGCATGAGCTGGTGGCTGATGACCACTGCGTCGGCAGGGGTTTCTTTCTGGGTGGCGAGCAAATATTGACTGGTGCGCATGGTGGGCCGTGTCGATTGCCTAAGACGTTGAAATGACCCCGCATTGTACGGGGGCGAAACGAAGGCGTACAGGATGCCCCAGGGCGTGACACTTGTCAGCCAAGAAAAAGCCCGGCGTGATCGCCGGGCTTTTTCAAGTGCGGGGCACTGCAAGCCAGGCTTACAGGATGCTCAGCGGGTACTCGACGATCAGACGCAGTTCGTCGATCGAGCTCGAACCGTAGTACACACCGTCGCTGGAGCGGTAGGTGGCCTGGCGGACACGGAAGCTCAGGTCTTTCGCTGGGCCGCTCTGCATGACGTACTTGACGTCTACGTCGCGTTCCCATTCCTTACCGTCGTCGGTGGTGCGGGTGGTTGCACCGGTACCGCGTGCGTAACGGGTCATGAAGGTCAGGCCTGGTACGCCGAACTCGGCGAAGTTCAGGTCGTAGCGAGCCTGCCAGGATTTCTCGTCTTCGGCGTTGAAGTCGGAACGGGCGATGGAGTTGGCCAGGAACACGGTACCGCCGCCGTCCACGCCGTAGGCGTAGTCACCGTCGCCGCTGACTTTCTGGTAGGCCAGGGTGAAGGTGTGGGCGCCGATGTTGTAGGCAGCCGACAAGCTGGCTGCGATGTTGTCGAGCTCGTTGGTGCCGTCGGACTTGGTGACGAATGCACCGGTACGGTTGGCGCCGATCGACTTGGTGTCATAGATGTTGAAGTCGAACACCAGGCCTTGCTTGTCGCTGATCGGCAGCGCCCAGTTGATGTTGCCGTACCACTTACGGAAGTGATCTTCGATGTGCGAGTAGTAAACGCTGGTGCTGAGGCTGTCAGTGAACGCGTAGGTACCGCCGAAGATGTTGGCTTCGGTCAGGTTCAGGCTGTCATGGTAGGTCTGAGCCTGGGCGTTCATGGCGGTGAAGTGACCGGCGTTCAGGGTCAGGCCATTGATCTCGTTGCTGGTGATCAGGCCGCCTTCGGCAACTTCCGGCAGCAGGCGGCTGTCGTCAGTGGCGAATACTGGCATGGCGGTGAACTGGTCACCGAACTTCAGCACAGTATTGGAGATGCGCATTTTTACAGCGCCGCCGCCTTCGGAGTAATCATCCTGCGAACGGCCGTCGGAGCCTTGTGGGAACAGGCCGGTGCCGGCGCGACCTTTGCCGCTGTCCAGTTTCAGGCCGAGCATGCCGATGGCGTCGACGCCGAAGCCTACGGTGCCCTGGGTGAAGCCCGACTCGTAAGTGCCGAGGAAACCAAGGCCGGTTTCTTCCACGCGGCTTTGAGTGCCGGCTGGGTTGTTGCGGAAGTCACGGCTGAAGTACAGCATGCGAGTTTTAACGTTCAGCTGGCTGTCTTCGATGAAACCCTTGGACTCGTCTTGTGCAGAGGCGAAGGCCAATTGCGAGGTCCCTGCCGAAACGGCCAGGGCGATCATGCTCCACTTCATCACGCGCATCGTGATTTGCTCCTTTGGTTTTTTAGGAAGAGTACCGCTGCGCCCAAGTCTTTTAGTTATATGGGGCAGCTCTTTCTTGTTATGTCGGCGGAAATGTATAACACGCTGACTGTTGTTGGCGATATGGGCATATCCAAGCTTTCGGGAACTTTATGGCCATGTCGCTTTCAGGTATTTCCATGTCGCAAATCACGTCCCGGATTCCCGGGTCGTACAACGCCAGCGCTGTTCCTGTCACCGTAACGAATCTGTAACTACAGGTTCCGGTTAGGGAAACTCCCTGGTGTATCCAAAGCGGCTGTTGTTATTTGTTGCGTACATCGCTTGATGCAGATGTCGTGCCGACTTGGCGGGAGAGGAATGCAACAAGCGTGCTCAAAATTACCGCCGGTTCATGAAATTTTCACAAATGAGGCTGCCGAAGGTCGGAAAGTACCGTAAATACGGGGCGGGGCTTGTCTGATGGTGTGCCACAACACTGGCGGTTTTCAAATTCAAAACCTGCCATAAAAGTCAATGTGTTACCGGCAACTGTTCATGCGGAGTCATTCGTGTGGGTAAAAGCGTAGTGGTGTGCTCGTTTGCGGCCTCATTTTGGTGCGAAAAGTAGCGGTGTGTTACCGCGACTGTGCAGGCAGCAGGTATTCATGAACTTAAAGTGTGCAGTGCCGGGCTGCTGTTGCATGCCGGCGTGCGCGAAGCAAGGTATCCTTGCGCAATGTTCCCGTGTCACGCGGGCCCGTTATCGAGTATTGGAGGTTGGCAGTGGTTGAGATGGATTCGCGTTTGCAGCAAGACACCTATGTACTTGGAGACTTCCCGTTGTGCCGTGTGTTGCTCAGCAAAGACGCCAATTACCCTTGGTTCATCCTGGTGCCTCGTCGCCCTGGGGTGAGCGAATTGTTCGACTTGAGCCAGGAAGACCAGGTGCAGTTGTGGAAAGAAACCACGTACTTGGCTGAAGCGCTGAAGGGCGAATTCAAGGCTGACAAGATGAACGTTGCCACCCTGGGTAACGTTGTCAGCCAGATGCACATGCACGTCATTGTCCGTCACACGCATGACGCTGCTTGGCCAGCGCCGGTATGGGGCAAAGTGCCCGCCGTCGAGTATGCGCCGGGGCAAGTCGATGCCATTGGTCAGCGCCTGCGCGCGCTGCTCAACGATGACTACCAGCAGGTGGCCTGAAGTGTCCTCTGAATCGCGAATCATCGAGCTGGAAACCCGCCAGGCCTTCCAGGACGACACGCTTCAGGCGCTGAATGATGTGGTGGTCGAGCAAGGGCGTGTGATCGAGCGCCTGCAACTGCAGATGGCCGAGCTGCTCAAGCGTTACGAAGAAATGGTGGGGCAATACGGCAGCGAAGGTGAAGAGGCGCCGCCCCCTCATTATTAAGTTGAGGCAGCCCTGGCCTTGCACCAGGGCTGCACACGGTCAGCGACGGGTTACCGCGACCACATCTTCGGCCTGCAGGCCTTTGTCACGGTGCATGACCGAAAACTCGACGCGCTGGCCTTCGACCAGAATGCGGTGGCCTTCGCCGCGGATGGCGCGGAAGTGCACAAAGATGTCATCGCCCGAATCGCGGGAAATGAAGCCAAAGCCTTTGGACGTGTTGAACCACTTGACGGTGCCCGTATCGCGGTTGCCGGCCTCCAAGGGGGCGCTTTGGCTGGTGCGGGCTTTTCGGTTGGCTCGGGCGAAGCCCGCAGCCAGGTGCAGCACCACGGCCAAGGCCGCGCAGACCAGGGCGGCCAGGTTGCCCATCTCGGGGCGAGCCAGCAGCGTCAGGGTCTGCAATACCACGGCCACCACCAGCAAGGCGCAAGCCAAGTGCTGCAATTGTTGCCGGGCACCTCGGTAATACAGCGGCACGACCGGGGCCAATACCAGGTTAAGCAGGCCGAGCAGTGCCAGGTATACCGCGTCGGGTTGCTGCAGGAAGGGTGTTGCGTCGGTTTTCAGGCTGGGTATGAGCGATAGCAGCAAAGCCGCTACGCCCGTCACCAGATGGACGATCTTGAACATGGGTTGGCTCACAGTTGACAAGCTGATCACAGGAAGAGCTGGCGACACGGTGCGCATGAGGTGTAAAGCGCGAACACGTGGTGGGCCAGCCTATGCACCCGGCAATAACAGTCCGCACGGGTGGCACCCTGCCTATTTAACAGCAAAGGCGCAGGCTACTCAAACCGCAGGCCGCCACAGCCGATGTGTTGCGCCATGTCACAGGCGGGTTGCGCCAAGTGTTGATACAGTTGGAAGGGCCCGCTTGATCATCAAGCCTTATGGAAAGGGGAACTTCATGGCAATTGATATCGGTATCAGTGAAGAAGATCGCAAGTCCATCGTCGATGGGCTGTCCCGCCTGTTGTCGGATACCTACGTGCTGTATCTGAAAACCCATAACTTTCACTGGAACGTCACCGGTCCGTCGTTCCGTACCCTGCACCTGATGTTCGAAGAGCAATACAACGAGCTGGCGCTGGCGGTGGACTCGATTGCCGAGCGGATCCGTGCCCTAGGCTTCCCGGCACCGGGGTCCTATGCTTTTTATGCGCGGCATTCTTCGATCAAGGAAGAGGAGGGCGTGCCGGCCGCGGAGGAGATGATCCGTCAGCTGGTGCAGGGCCAGGAGGCGGTCGTGCGTACCGCGCGCAGCATCTTCCCGGTGGTGGACAAGGTCAGCGATGAACCGACCGCCGACCTGTTGACTCAGCGTATGCAGGTGCACGAGAAGACCGCCTGGATGCTGCGCGTCTTGCTGGACGGGCAATAGTCGCCGCGTAGCGTCAGAAACGTCTGAAAAGCCCGGCTGCCGGCAGTGCAGCCGGGCTTTTTGCGTTTCTGCGGGAAGGTTTTGCCGCTGCTTCGAAGGCGCAGGCTGGCGCTTCATGGTTGCCCTAGGGCCCCGGGTATAGGGGCAATGGCAGTCGCGATGGAGTGGCCGGATGATAGGCATGATGCAACAAGACAAGCGAGGCGGTGGTCAGGGGCGTTGGCCGGGCAAGCAATGCGTCGACCCCTTCAAGGCCGACTTCGACATGCTGCAGATCAGGCCGGTGTCGCGTTCGGTCCGGCTCAACGGGTTTTCCACCTGCCTGCGCCTGGAAGCGGTCTACTGGGGGATCCTGGAGCGTATCGCCGAGGCCAACCGCTGCTCGGTCAGCGCGGTGTTGTCCTACGTGGACCGCGAGGTGCATCTGCGCCAGGGCGGGGTGCGCAACTTCAGTGGCCTGATCCGCGTCATCTGCGTCGCCTGGTTGCTCGATCCGCCGAGTACACGCTGATCGCCAGGCGGGCTGCGCAGTGCTTGCTAACCATATATAATCCCGCTTTTTGCTGCCCCGGCAGCCAGTGTTATGGTTGACGAGAGACACCCATGCCCCTTTATGACTATCAATGTGCGTCCTGCGAGCACCGCATGGAAGTGCTGCAGAAGATCAGCGCTGCGCCGCTGACCGATTGCCCGGCCTGTCAGGCGCCGGCACTGAAGAAGCTGCTGTCGGTACCCGGCTTTCGCCTGAGCGGCACCGGCTGGTACGAAACCGACTTCAAGACCGGGGCAAAAAAGAACCTTGCAGGCGGCGACAAAGCCGACTGAGTTGAATGCTGTGACCGGGTCTTGCAGTATTAGCCCTCTGGGCGGCCAAGGCCTCCACCGAATACACGAATCACGAGAAGCGAAACCACCATCATGATGCGCAGCCATTATTGCGGCCAACTGAACGAGAGCCTGGACGGCCAGGAAGTCACCCTTTGCGGCTGGGTCCATCGTCGCCGCGACCACGGCGGGGTGATCTTCCTCGACATCCGTGACCGCGAGGGCATGGCCCAGGTCGTATTCGACCCCGATCGCGCCGAAACCTTCGCCGCCGCCGACCGTGTGCGCAGCGAATACGTCGTGCAAGTCACCGGCAAGGTTCGCAAGCGCCCTGACGGTGCGGTGAATGCCAACATGGCCTCCGGTGCCATCGAGATCCTTGGCTACCAGCTGACCGTGCTCAACGAAGCGGAAACCCCGCCGTTCCCGCTCAACGAATACTCCGACGTTGGCGAGGAAACCCGCCTGCGCTACCGCTTCATCGACCTGCGTCGCCCGGAAATGGCCGACAAGCTGCGCCTGCGTTCGCGCATCACCAGCAGCATCCGTCGCTTCCTCGACGAGAACGGCTTCCTCGACGTCGAGACGCCGATCCTCACCCGTGCCACGCCAGAAGGCGCGCGCGACTACCTGGTACCGAGCCGTACCCACGCAGGCAGCTTCTTCGCCCTGCCGCAGTCGCCTCAGCTGTTCAAGCAGCTGCTGATGGTGGCCGGTTTTGACCGCTACTACCAGATCGCCAAGTGCTTCCGCGACGAAGACCTGCGTGCTGACCGCCAGCCGGAATTCACCCAGATCGACATCGAGACCAGCTTCCTCGATGAGTCCGAGATCATGGGCCTCACCGAGAGCATGATCCGCAAGCTGTTCAAGGAAGTCCTGGACCTGGAGTTCGGTGAATTCCCGCACATGACCTTCGAAGAAGCCATGCGCCGTTACGGTTCCGACAAGCCAGACCTGCGTAACCCGCTGGAGCTGGTCGACGTTGCCGACCAGCTGAAGGATGTCGACTTCAAGGTATTCGCCGGCCCGGCCAACGATCCGAAGTGCCGCGTTACCGCCCTGCGCGTGCCAGGCGCCGCCAGCATGCCGCGCAGCAAGATCGACGAGTACACCAAGTTCGTCGGCATCTACGGTGCCAAGGGCCTGGCGTACATCAAGGTCAACGAGCGCGCCAAAGGTGTTGAAGGCCTGCAGTCGCCGATCGTCAAGAACATCCCTGAAGCCAACCTCAACGTGATCCTCGATCGCGTTGGCGCGGTCGATGGCGACATCGTCTTCTTCGGTGCCGACAAGTTCAAGATCGTCAGCGAGGCCCTGGGCGCACTGCGCATCAAGGTCGGCAACGACTTCAATCTGCACACCTGCGAGTGGGCACCGATGTGGGTCGTCGACTTCCCGATGTTCGAAGAGAACGAAGACGGCAGCTTTACCGCGCTGCACCACCCGTTCACTGCGCCGAAGTGCTCGCCAGAAGAGCTCGAGGCCAACCCGGCCACAGCCCTGTCCCGTGCCTACGACATGGTCCTGAACGGTACTGAGCTGGGTGGCGGTTCGATCCGTATCCACCGCAAAGAGATGCAACAGGCGGTGTTCCGTCTGCTGGGTATCGAAGCGGCGGAACAGGAAGAGAAGTTCGGCTTCCTGCTCGACGCCCTGAAGTTCGGTGCACCGCCTCACGGTGGCCTGGCCTTCGGCCTGGACCGCCTGGTCATGCTGATGACCGGCGCCCAGTCGATCCGTGAAGTGATCGCCTTCCCGAAAACCCAGAGCGCTGCCTGCGTCATGACCCAAGCCCCAGGCATGGTCGACGCCAAGGCCTTGCGCGAGCTGCACATCCGCCTGCGCGAACAGACCAAGGTCGAGTAAGCGGGCCCCGGGCGCATCCAAATGGATGCGCCTTTGCGTTACGGCGCAGGTATTTTTGTCGTTGCGCCCCGTCAGGGGCGCAATTGTTTGTGTTTCAAAGAATTTGGAGTCGTTATGGCTGGTCATTCCAAGTGGGCGAACATCAAGCACCGCAAAGAGCGCCAGGATGCCAAGAGAGGCAAGATCTTCACCAAGTGGATTCGCGAGCTGACCGTTGCCGCCAAGCAAGGCGGTGGTGACCCGGCGTCCAACCCGCGTCTGCGCCTGGCCCTGGACAAGGCCCTCGGCGCCAACATGAGCCGCGATATCATCGACCGTGCCGTGGCCCGTGGTGCTGGCACCAACGAAAGCGACAACGTCGAAGAGCTCAGCTACGAGGGTTACGGCCCAGGTGGCGTGGCGATCATGGTCGAGGCCATGACCGACAACCGCAACCGTACCGCGGCTGCCGTGCGTCATGCCTTCACCAAGTGTGGCGGCAACCTCGGTACCGACGGCTCGGTGGCCTACCTGTTCGAGCGCAAGGGCCAGATCAGCTTCGCGCCGGGCGTTGATGAAGACGCCTTGATGGAAGCCGCGATGGAGGCCGATGCCGACGACGTCGTCGCCAATGACGATGGTTCGTTCGACGTCTTCACCTCGTTCAACAGCTTCTATGCCGTGCGTAATGCCCTGGAAGAGGCTGGCTTCAAGGCCGATGACGCCGAAATCGTCATGCAGCCGACCACCAGTGCCGAATTGGATCAGGAAGGTGCGGAGAAGGTGATCAAGCTGATCGACATGCTTGAAGACCTGGATGATGTGCAGAACGTCTATTCCAATGCGCAGATTTCCGACGAGATCATGGAAAAACTCGGCTAAGGTTTTCCTTTGGCCTTTGCGGCCATTCGCGGGCAAGCCCGCTCCCACAGCTACCGCACGGTTCCTGTGGGAGCGGGCTTGCCCGCGAATGGCCACTACTGATTGCAACAACATTGCAGGCGTTATGACTCTGATTCTTGGTATCGACCCCGGCTCGCGCATCACCGGGTATGGCGTTGTGCGCCAGACTGCCCGTGGTTGCGAGTATGTGGCGTCGGGTTGTATCCGCACGGGCAGTGGTGAGTTGCACGAACGTCTGCAGATTGTCTTTCGCGGTGTCAGTGAGATCATCAAGCTGCACGAACCGGTGACCATGGGCATCGAACGGGTGTTCATGGCCCGCAACCCCGACTCGGCGCTCAAACTCGGCCAGGCCCGCGGTGCGGCAATCGTCGCCGCCGCCGAGGCCGGCCTGGAAATCGCCGAATACAGTGCCACCCAGGTCAAGCAGGCCGTGGCGGGTACGGGTGGGGCCAACAAGGAGCAAGTGATGATGATGGTCATGCACCTGCTCAAACTCACGAAGAAGCCGCAGATCGACGCCTCCGACGCCCTGGCCATCGCCCTGTGCCATGCCCACACCCGCTCCAGCCTGGTACCGCACGGCCTGGCCACGGCACGGCGTCGCGGCGGGCGCTTGCGTCTGTAGTCGCTTCATGCGGTGATACACATTTTGTTCAGGTGAAGCGTTCACCTGAGGCATTTGCTGATAGGGTTGAGCGGTCTTTGATCGGCTCCCCAAGAGGAAGGATCGGAACGTGATTGGACGTTTGCGCGGCACCCTGGCGGAAAAGCAACCGCCACACCTGATTATCGACGTCAATGGCGTGGGCTATGAGCTGGAAGTGCCCATGACCACCCTGTATCGCCTGCCCAAGGTCGGCGAAACGGTAACCGTGCATACCCACCTGGTGGTGCGCGAAGACGCGCACCTGCTCTACGGGTTCCACGAAAAGCGCGAGCGCGAACTGTTCCGCGAACTCATTCGCCTCAATGGCGTTGGGCCGAAGCTGGCCCTGGCCTTGATGTCGGGCCTGGAAGCCGACGAGCTGGTGCGCTGCGTGCAGGCCCAGGACACCTCGGCCCTGGTGCGCGTACCCGGTGTCGGCAAGAAGACCGCCGAGCGTTTGCTGGTCGAACTCAAGGACCGCTTCAAGGCCTGGGAAACTTCACCGGCCATGTTCACCCTAGTGTCTGACGGGCCGGTGCCAGTCAGCGGTGCCTCCACGGCCGAGGCCGATGCCGTCAGTGCGCTGGTTTCTCTGGGCTACAAGCCGCAGGAAGCCAGCAAGGCAGTGTCCGCCATCAAGGACAAGGCAGGCCTGAGCAGTGAAGAGCTGATCCGCGCCAGCCTCAAAGGGATGATTACCAAGTGATCGAAGCCGACCGTCTGATCGCTGCCAGTGGGCGTGACCGCGAAGAGGTCCAGGACCGCGCGATCCGCCCCCTGCGCCTGGACGAATACATCGGGCAGCCGGTGGTGCGTGAGCAGATGTCGCTGTTCATCCAGGCGGCTCGTGGTCGCAGCGAATCACTCGACCATACCTTGATCTTTGGCCCGCCCGGGTTGGGCAAGACCACCTTGGCCAACATCATCGCCCACGAGATGGGCGTTTCGGTCAAGAGCACCTCGGGGCCGATCCTCGAGCGCCCGGGTGACCTGGCGGCGATGCTGACCAACCTCGAACCTCATGATGTGCTGTTCATCGACGAAATTCACCGGCTTTCACCGGTGGTCGAAGAAGTGCTCTACCCAGCGATGGAAGACTTCCAGCTGGACATCATGATCGGCGAAGGGCCCGCCGCTCGCTCGATCAAGCTCGACTTGCCGCCGTTCACCCTGGTGGGTGCCACCACCCGCGCCGGCATGCTGACCAACCCCTTGCGTGACCGCTTCGGCATCGTCCAACGCCTGGAGTTTTACAGCGACAAGGACCTGGCAACCATCGTCAGCCGCTCCGCTGGCATCCTGGGCCTGGTCATCGAAGACCAGGGCGCCTTCGAGATTGCCCGCCGTGCCCGTGGCACGCCGCGTATCGCCAACCGCCTGCTGCGCCGTGTGCGCGACTATGCCGAAGTGCGCGGCAAGGGCCAGATCACCAAGGCTGTGGCCGACCTGGCGCTGAACCTGCTGGACGTCGACGAGCGTGGTTTCGACCATTCCGACCGCCGCCTGCTGTTGACCATGATCGAGAAGTTCGACGGTGGCCCGGTGGGGGTAGACAACCTCGCCGCCGCCATCAGTGAAGAGCGTCATACCATCGAAGACGTGCTTGAACCCTACCTGATCCAGCAGGGTTACATCATGCGTACGCCGCGCGGCCGTGTGGTCACCCGGCATGCCTACCTGCACTTTGGCCTGAATGTTCCTGGGCGTTTGGGGGAGGGTGGTGATTTTTCCGAGCCAGGCGATGAATGACAGATCAAAACCGGCTTTTTGTGGTCCTACCGCTGGCATGCCCTCGGCGCGCTGGCAATAAGACATTAATGAGAAAAAACAGTTGCCGCAGCGGATTGGCAAGCTGAGGAGTAAGCACTAGAGTATGCGCGCGCAAAATCAGCTCGAACCGTTCGCCCACCGTTGTCGCGTCTACTACGAAGACACCGATGCGGGCGGCGTGGTGTATTACGTCAACTACCTGAAATTCATGGAGCGCGCGCGTACCGAGCGGCTGCGGCACCTGGGCTTTTCCCAGTTGCAGTTGGCCGGGGAGAACCTGCTGTTCGTGGTCCATTCCAGCGAGGCGCGCTACCACGCTCCGGCGCGGTTGGACGATGAACTGCGGGTGACCGCGCAAGTACTTGAACTCAATCGTGCCAGCCTGCGCTTCGTGCAGCAGGTCTGGCGGGAAAAGGATGAAACGCTGCTCTGCGAGGGGCAGTTCCTGGTGGCCGCCGTGCGCGCCGACACTTTCAAACCCCGAGCCATACCCCCCAAGCTGCGCGACGCCTTTATGGCGGACGGCTCGGGTACTCAATCGAATGCAGGAGAATAAGCGTGGAAGCTAACGTCGTCGACCATACCTCCATGTGGAGTCTGGTCAGCAATGCCAGCGTGGTGGTACAGCTGGTAATGCTGATCCTTGTGGCCGCCTCGGTCACCTCATGGATCATGATCTTCCAGCGCAGCACCATGCTGCGCGCCGGTCGTCGAGCGCTGGATGCCTTCGAGGAGCGTTTCTGGTCGGGTATCGACCTGTCCAAGCTGTACCGTCAGGCCGGCAGCAACCCAGACCCGGATTCGGGTGTGGAGCAGGTCTTCCGTGCAGGCTTCAAAGAGTTCTCGCGCCTGCGTCAGCAGCCGGGTGTAGACCCGGATGCGGTCATGGAAGGCGTTGGCCGAGCCATGCGCGTGGCCATTTCGCGTGAAGAAGAAAAGCTTGAGCAGAGCCTGCCGTTCCTCGCCACCGTCGGGTCGACCAGCCCGTACATCGGCCTGTTCGGTACCGTGTGGGGCATCATGAACTCCTTCCGCGGCCTGGCCAGCGCCCAGCAAGCCACCCTGGCCACGGTTGCCCCCGGTATTGCCGAAGCGTTGATCGCCACTGCGATCGGCCTGTTCGCAGCAATCCCAGCCGTTATCGCGTACAACCGTTTCGCCGCGCGCAGCGAAGTGCTGATCGGTCGTTACTACACCTTCGCCGACGAGTTCCAGGCGATCCTGCACCGCAAAGTGCACACCAGCGAAGAGTAATCAGGTAGAAGCCCATGGCCCGAGTTCGCCACAAACGCAAGCCGGTCGCCGAGATGAACGTGGTGCCCTACATCGACGTGATGCTGGTGCTGCTGGTCATCTTCATGGTGACGGCCCCAATGCTCAACCAGGGCGTGAAGGTCGACCTGCCCAAGGTTTCCAGTGAAGCCTTGCCGCAGGACAACAACGTCCAGATCCTCACCATTTCCATCAAGGCCGACAAGACCTACTACTGGAACCTCGGCAGCGAAGTCGATACCGACAAGCAGATGGACAAGGCCATGACCTTGCCCGACATGACCAACGCAGTGACCAAGATCATTGCCGCCGGCCGTGACCAGGGCAAGCAGACACAGGTCTTCATTCGTGGCGACAAGGCTGTCGACTACGGCGCGGTCATGGGTGCCATGGGCGGGTTGCAGAAGGCCGGTGTCGGTAACGTTGGCCTGATTACCGAGGCGCCCTGATGCAACAGCGAGAGCCATCCGCCTCGGAAAGCTACTTCTGGCCCAGTGTCTGGGCCATCGGTCTGCACGTGCTGGTGTTCGGCATGCTGTTCGTCAGTTTTGCCATGACGCCTGAACTGCCGCCTTCCAAGCCGATCGTCCAGGCTACCCTGTATCAGCTGAAGTCCAAGAGCCAGGCGACTACCCAGACCAATCAGAAGATTGCCGGGGAAGCGAAGAAAACCGCCTCGCGCCAGACCGAAGTCGAGCAGTTGGAACAGA
Source organism: Pseudomonas sp. PAGU 2196 (assembly GCF_022179005.1). Classification (NCBI taxonomy): domain Bacteria; kingdom Pseudomonadati; phylum Pseudomonadota; class Gammaproteobacteria; order Pseudomonadales; family Pseudomonadaceae; genus Pseudomonas; species Pseudomonas sp. PAGU 2196. The sequence goes on from NZ_BNTL01000022.1 coordinate 63,751, forward strand.
AGAAGGTCGAGCAAGAGGCCGTGAAGGCCGCGGAACAAAAGAAAGCCGACGCCGCTCAAAAGGCCGAAGAGGCTCGCGAAGCCGCCGAGGCCAAGAAGGCTGAAGCCGCTGAAGCCAAGAAGGCTGAGGAGGCTGCCAAGGCCACCGAGGCCAAGAAAGCCGCCGAAGCCAAGAAAGCCGAGGAGGCGAAGAAGGCCGCCGAGAAACAGCAGGCCGACATCGCCAAGAAGAAGGCTGAGGAAGAGGCCAAGAAGAAAGCCGACGAGGAGGCCAAGAAAGAGGCCGCCGAAGAAGCGAAAAAGCAAGCCGCCGAGGACGCCAAGAAAAAGGCAGCCGAAGAGGCCAAGAAGAAAGCAGCCGAGGACGCCAAGAAGAAAGCGGCGGCCGAGGACGCGAAGAAGAAGGCAGCTGAAGAGGCCAAGAAAAAGGCCGCTGCAGACGCCCAGAAGAAAAAGGCACAGGAAGCGGCCCGCAAGTCGGCGGAAGACAAGAAAGCTCAGGCTCTGGCCGAGCTGTTGTCCGACACCACAGAGCGGCAGCAGGCACTGGCTGACGAGCAAGGCGACCAGGTGGCCGGCAGTTTCGACGACCTGATCCGTTTGCGAGCGGCCGAAGGCTGGGCGCGTCCGCCTTCCGCGCGTAAGGGCATGACGGTGGTCCTGCAGATCAACATGTTGCCAGATGGCACCATCACCAATGCCAGCGTTCTGCGCTCCAGTGGCGACGGTCCGTTCGACAGTTCGGCGGTGGCAGCAGTGAAGAACATCGGTCGTCTGACCGAAATGCAGGGTATGAAGCCGAGCGATTTCAATCAGTATCGTTCGTTCAAGATGACATTTACACCTGAGGATCTAGCGTTGTGATTAAACGTCTGAGAGGACTGCTGGTCATGCTCTGCTGCGTAGCAGGCATGGCGGTAGCAGATGAAAAGAACATCCTGGTCACCAGTGGCAGTGACCGGGCTACTCCCATCGCGGTAGTGCCGTTCGGTCTGCAGGGCGGCAGCGTGCTGCCCGAAGACATGGCCGACATCATCGGCAACGACCTGCGCAATTCCGGCTACTACTCGCCGATTCCGCGTCAGAACATGATCAGCCAGCCTTCCCAGGCCAGCGAAGTCATCTTCCGTGACTGGAAAGCGCTGGGCGCGCAGTACGTCATGGTCGGCAGCATCGTGCCGTCCGGCGGCCGCCTGCAGGTGCAGTACGCCCTGTTCAACGTCGCCACCGAGCAGCAAGTGCTGACCGGTAGCGTGGCGGGCAGCGTCGACCAGTTGCGCGACATGTCGCACTACATCGCCGACCAGTCGTTCGAAAAACTCACCGGCATCAAGGGTGCGTTCTCGACCCGCATGCTGTACGTGACGGCCGAGCGTTTCTCTACCAACAACACCCGTTACACCCTGCAGCGTTCGGACTACGACGGTGCCCGGGCAGTGACCCTGCTGCAATCGCGTGAGCCGATCCTGTCGCCACGCTTTGCACCGGATGGCAAGCGCATTGCCTATGTGTCGTTCGAGCAGAAGCGCCCGCGCATCTTCGTTCAGCACATCGACACCGGTCGCCGTGAGCAGGTCACCAACTTCGAAGGCCTCAACGGCGCGCCTGCCTGGTCGCCGGATGGTTCGCGCCTGGCGTTCGTGCTGTCCAAAGATGGCAACCCGGACATCTACGTGATGAACGTGGCGTCGCGTCAGATCAGCCGTGTCACTGCCGGCCCAGGTATCAATACCGAGCCGTTCTGGGGCAAAGATGGCAACACCCTGTACTTCACCTCCGACCGTGGCGGCAAGCCGCAGATCTACAAGCAGTCGGTCAGTGGTGGTGGTGCTGAGCGCGTAACTTTCGTGGGTAACTACAACGCCAACCCGAAACTTTCGGCGGACGAAAAGACGCTGGTGATGATTCACCGTCAGCAGGGCTTCACCAACTTCAAAGTGGCGGCACAGGACTTGCAACGCGGAAGTGTAAAGATTCTCTCGGAAACAAGTCTTGATGAGTCTCCCACTGTTGCGCCAAACGGCACCATGCTAATCTACGCCACCCGCCAGCAGGGCCGGGGAGTCTTGATGCTCGTGTCGCTTAATGGCCGCGTGAGGCTCCCACTTCCTACCGCTCAAGGCGAAGTCAGAGAACCGTCCTGGTCCCCTTTCCTGAACTGATTGCGGCGTAATACGTTTTGCTTAACACACTGGGGTTTCATTAGGAGTTTCACGATGGAAATGCTGAAGTTTGGTAAATTCGCTGCGCTGGCTCTGGCCATGGCTGTAGCTGTAGGTTGCTCCTCGAAAGGCGGTGACAACGCTGGTGAAGGCGCTGTTGACCCGAACGCTGGCTACGGTGCCAACACTGGCGCTGTTGACGGCTCCCTGAGCGAAGAAGCCGCCCTGCGCGCAATCACCACCTTCTACTTCGAATACGACAGCTCGGACCTGAAGCCAGAAGCCATGCGCGCTCTGGACGTTCACGCCAAGGACCTGAAGTCCAACGGCAACCGCGTTGTTCTGGAAGGCAACACCGACGAGCGCGGCACCCGCGAGTACAACATGGCTCTGGGTGAGCGTCGTGCCAAGGCCGTTCAGCGTTACCTGGTTCTGCAGGGCGTTTCCCCTGCTCAGCTGGAACTGGTCTCCTACGGTGAAGAGCGTCCGGTTGCCACTGGCAACGACGAGCAATCCTGGGCTCAGAACCGTCGCGTAGAACTGCGTAAGTAAGTTCCTATGCGAATGTGCCGCCGTGTTGTAACCGTCCTCGCACTCAGCCTGCCGCTCGCGGCCTGGGCTGAGGTCCCTGTAGTAGATGACAACGCGGGTGGGTATCCACCTGCGGGTTATGGCACGAGCGGCGCCTATGCCGGGGCAGGGGCTTCGACCCCTGCCTCAGCACAGGGCCAGCTGTTCATGCAGCTGCAACAGATGCAGGATCAGCTTTCCCGCCAGCAAGGCATCATCGAAGAGCTGCAAAACGATGTGTCGCGCATGAAGCAGGAAAACCTGGAGCGATACCAGGATCTGGACCGTCGCATCAACAGTGGTGCCGCGCCTGCCGCGACCCCTGACAATTCCGCTACCGGTGGCGCATCCAATGCCGCCGCCGGTGCAGCAGCAGGCGCCGCTGGCGCTGCTGCACAACAACCGGCCGCCAACAGCGAGCCCGGTGATCCGGCGAAAGAAAAGCTCTACTACGATGCTGCTTTCGACCTGATCAAGCAGAAGGACTTCGACAAGGCCAGCCAGGCGTTCAACGCCTTCCTGCGCAAGTACCCCAACAGCCAGTACGCCGGCAACGCCCAGTACTGGCTGGGTGAGGTGAACCTGGCCAAGGGCGACCTGCCGGGTGCCAGCCAGGCCTTCGCTCAGGTGAGCCAGAAGTACCCCAAGCACAGCAAGGTGCCTGATTCGCTGTACAAGCTGGCTGACGTCGAGCGCCGCATGGGCCACACCGACAAGGTCAAAGGCATTCTGCAACAGGTCATCACCCAGTACCCCGGCACCTCTGCCGCACAGCTGGCGCAGCGCGACCTGCAGAAGCTCTAAGCAGCACCTTTCAAAAGAAACCCGCGCGAGTCGCGGGTTTTTTCGTTAGAATCAGTGCTCTTTTTCCTAAACACGCTGCTGCGGATAACGCCATGTCGAGTCCGCGACAGTGCCTGACGGAGGCGGACAGCCTGTTTAGCTGTCACGCCCGTGGCGATCATGCAAGACACATTACGCATCACCGAAGTCTTTTACTCGTTGCAGGGTGAAACACGAACGGCTGGGCTGCCCACGGTATTCGTGCGCCTGACCGGCTGCCCCCTGCGCTGTCAGTACTGCGACAGTGCCTACGCCTTCACCGGCGGCACTATTCGCACCCTCGATTCGATCATGGAACAAGTGGCCGGCTTCAAGCCGCGCTACGTCTGTGTCACCGGTGGCGAACCGCTGGCCCAGCCCAATGCCTTGCCTTTGCTCCAGCAGCTGTGCGATGCCGGCTACGAGGTCTCGCTCGAGACCAGTGGCGCCCTGGATATTTCCGGTACCGACACCCGCGTCAGCCGTGTGGTCGACCTGAAGACCCCAGGCTCCGAGGAGTCGCACCGCAATCGCTACGAGAACATCGAGCACCTGACCCGCAACGACCAGGTCAAGTTCGTGATCTGCTCCCGTGAGGATTATGACTGGGCCGTGTCCAAGCTGATCCAGTACAACCTGGTCGAGCGTGCCGGTGAGGTGTTGTTCTCGCCCAGCCACCATCAGGTGAGCGCAAGTGACCTGGCCGACTGGATCGTTGCCGACAACCTGCCCGTACGCTTCCAGCTGCAGCTGCACAAGCTGCTGTGGAACGACGAACCCGGACGTTGATTGAGGAGTTGCAGTACATGACTGAGAAACGCGCGGTAATCTTGCTGTCCGGTGGCCTGGACTCGGCCACGGTGGTGGCCATGGCCAAAGCCGAAGGCTACAGCTGCTACACCATGAGTTTCGACTATGGCCAGCGTCATCGGGCCGAGCTCGATGCTGCCGCCCGTGTGGCGCGTGACCTGGGTGTGGTCGAGCACAAGGTCATTGGCCTGAGCCTGGACGGTATCGGTGGCTCGGCCCTCACCGACAGCAGCATCGACGTGCCGGAAACCCCGGGCGAAGGCATCCCGGTCACCTACGTACCGGCGCGCAACACCGTTTTCCTGTCCTTGGCCCTGGGCTGGGCGGAAGTGCTCGAAGCGCGTGACATCTTCATCGGCGTCAATGCCGTGGATTACTCCGGTTACCCGGACTGCCGCCCCGAATTCGTCGAAGCCTTCGAGCGCATGGCCAACCTGGCGACCAAGGCGGGTGTCGAAGGGCAGGGCTTCCGCATCCAGGCACCGTTGCAGAACATGAGCAAGGCGCAGATCGTTCAGGCGGGCATCGCCCGGGGTGTGGATTACAGCCTGACGGTTTCCTGCTACCAAGCTGACGATCAAGGCCGTGCCTGCGGCAAGTGCGACAGCTGCCGCCTGCGTGCTGATGGCTTCAAGGCTGCCGGGGTGACCGACCCGACGCGTTATTTTTGATTTTTTTTATGGCGAGGTGTTGATTTCCCGTTAGAAATCAGTATTATACGCGCCATCCAACGGGTCGTTAGCTCAGTTGGTAGAGCAGTTGGCTTTTAACCAATTGGTCGTAGGTTCGAATCCTACACGACCCACCATACGCAGTAAGTCAAAGCCCGCTACCGGCAACGGTAGCGGGCTTTGTCGTTTCTGGCGCGAACTGCCGGTTACTCAGCCCACTCCGGATCCCCGGTAAACACCACGGTCAACCAACGGTCCGGCCCTTCGCCGCCCACGGCATCGCCGATCTCGTTGCGCAGCGCATCCCACTCATCGATGGTTTTCGCGCCCATGCCGGTAGGCACGATGAAGTACAACTCGATCTCCCGCGAACGCCCTACCTTGGCCACATAGGCGCGGTACGACTGCAGCCCGTGGCGCGCAACGAAGGCCTTGGCGACTTCGTCGACATGCAGTTTGAGGTCCCCCGGCGTCACCAGGAATATCTCTGAAAACGCCTGGCGTACCACCGACAGCGGCAATGGAATGATCACCAGGCAGACCAGTGCCAGCACCGCCGGGTCGATGTACGGGGACATCCATTCCCACTGCGTGCCCTGTACCGCATAGCCAAAGCAGAAAGCGATCAGCAACGCAGCGGTGATGCTCGCTGACATCACCCAACCCTTGACGTCCATGCGTACGAAGTCCGACCCCAGCTTGCGGTTGGCCCGGGCTTCGACGACTGCGATGGTCACGCAGGCGATCACGGTCAGTACCGCGTAGACCATGGCGATACCGAACTCCAAGTGCCGCCCGCCTTGCAGCACGCTGCTGACGGCGTTGATCAACGCATAGATAGCCACGCCGCTGAGTAGGATGCCATTGAGCGCTAGCACCATCGGTTCCAGGTGCCAGAAGCCCATGGTGAAGCGCTCACGCAGCTTGCGTGACATCTGCAGGCTGGTGGCGTGAGAGGTGATCAGCTTGACCACCACCAGCGACAGGCCGCTCATGCTGGCGTCGACCAGCGAGTAAACGCCGTCGAAGATGATCGAGAACGAGCCCGAGGCCAGGCCGAAGGCAATGCCGATGGTGGCGATGAACAGGGTAACGGCGATCGAGGTGCGTAGCAGGCCTTGTTCGCTGGTGATGTCGAAGAACGGGGTTTTGTTTGTTGCTTGCATGGGTAAAGCTCTTTCAAAAGGTGGGTTGCCTGTGCTGGCCCTTTCGCGGGCAAGCCCGCTCCCACAGGGTAAAGTGCAGTTTCGAAGGCTGCACAGGTCCTGTGGGAGCGGGCTTGCCCGCGAAGAGGCCGGTACCGGCTAAACGCGAAACTGCTCCATCAAAGCTTGCTGCTGATTGGCCAGCCGGTTCAGCGCCTGGCTGATCCGCGCCGATTCATCGGCCTGGCCAGCCAGCGATTCTGTCACATCACGAATACCTGCCACGTTACGGTTCACTTCCTCGGCTACCGCACTTTGTTCCTCGGCCGCCGAGGCGATCTGCAGGTTCATGTCGCTGATCACCGCCACCGCCTCGCCGATGCGCTGCAGGGCCGGCAGCGCCTGTTCCATGCGCGTTGCGCTGGCCTGGGCTTGGCGCTGGCCCTCATGCATGGCGCCCACCACATCCTGGGTGCCTTGCTGCAGGCCCTCGATGACCTGGCGGATTTCCTCGACCGACACCTGAGTACGCTGGGCCAGGCTGCGCACTTCATCGGCGACCACGGCGAAGCCACGGCCAGCCTCGCCGGCGCGGGCCGCTTCGATGGCGGCATTGAGCGCCAGCAGGTTGGTCTGCTCGGCAATCGCACGGATCACCTCTAGCACCGAGCCGATCTGATCGCTGCGGCTTTCCAGGGTGCGCGCTTCGTCCATCGCGGTATTCATGTCAGCTGCCAGGCGGTCGATGGCCTGGCGGGTGCTGGCAATCAGTTGCAGGCCTTCGCGGCTTGCCTGGTCGGCGCCACGGGCCGCCTGGGCGGCCTGGGAGGCGTTGTGGGCTACATCCAGCGCGGTGGCGCTCATTTCGTTGGCTGCGGTGGCGACCTGCTCGATTTCCCGGTGCTGTTGCTGCATGCCGCTACTGGTCTGGCTGGCGATGGCGGCGGACTGGTCGGCAGTGCCACGGGCTTCCTGCAGCGAGCCTTTGACTTGGGCGATCACCGGCTGGAGTTTGTCGAGAAAACGGTTGAACCAGCCGGTCAGCTGGCCCAATTCGTCCTCTCGGGTGTAGTCCAGGCGGCGCGTCAGGTCACCTTCACCGCTGGCGATGTCTTTCAGGCGTGCGGCGACGGCAAGGATCGGCCGCGTCACGCCGCGGGCGGTCAGCCAGACCAGTACCAGGCCCAGCACAGCGGCGCCAAGGCCGATCAGCAGGCTGCTGAGGTTGGCAGTTTGGTTGTGCGCATCCAGGCGTTGATTGAGCGCCATGGCCGGTGCTTGCAGCACGCTTTCAGGCAACTCCAGCAACACTTGCCAGGGCGCTGCGTCGGGGATGGGGCTGAACGGGTGAGCAACGCGCAGCAAGCCGTTAGGTACCGCCGCGTCCAGCGCCTTGCCGAGCTGGCTGCTGTCGCGGCTGTGGCCCGCCAGCAGGCCGGCGGGGCTGACGATGCTGACCTGGCCCTGGCCATCGAACAGCTCCTGGCGGCCGTTCAGGCTCAACTGCTGCAGGTTGTCCAGGCCTATGTCCAGGCCGACCACGCCGACGACCTTGCCGTTTTCCAGCAGAGGCAGGGCAATGCTGGTCATCAGCACCTGGCGGCCGTTGACCTCGTCGAGGTACGGCTCGAGCATGCAGGTCCGGGCGGTTTCTTGCGGGCAGGTCAACCAGCGGTTCTGCGGGCTGCCGCTGGTGCTAGTGCGGGTGTCGGCGAGCATCGCCTCAGGCATGGCTTCTTGCTCCAGGGTGCCTGGGCGTGGCTGCGACCAGTACAGCGAGAAGCGCCCGCTGTCGTTGCTGCCCACGGCCTCCTGGGCGACGAACTGGCTGTCCTGGTGGTCCAGCGCGTCCGGCTGGAACACCAGGTACAGGCCGATCACGTCCGGGTTGCTGGCCAGGCTGGCGCGCGCCTCGCGCGTCAGCTCGCCACGCAAGTCGTTGCCGCCGCGGGCCTTCAGCACCTGTACCAGGCGTCGGAAGCCATTACCGTGCTGGTAGGCGTCCATGAAGTAGCGCTGGATACGCAGCGCCTGGGTTTCGGCGTGCGCCTGCAGGCGCAGGCGCGCGCTGTGGTCGAGCATTTCCGAGTTGGCCTGGCTGACCAATGCCGCGCTGCGCCGGGCCTGGGTCAGCGAGGTGGTGACCAGCAGTGCGACGATGGCCAGCAGGCACAAGCCGGCAAGCAGGGTGATCTTCCACTGGATGGAGAGGCGACGCAGCGACATGAGGGCTTTCCTTTTCGATCAAGGACAACGCCCGCGGTCAGGCGCGGGCGTTGTCGGCAGCGTGGGTCATTCAGCGATGCAGTTCGGTGGCGCAACCCTGAAGGCCTTGGTCAGCCAGGCCAGGTAGATCACCCCGAGCAGTGCCCAAAGCCCGCCGAACATCAACGAGTGCGCGTTCAGGTCCAGCCACAGCGAAACGATGATGCAGAAGCCGATGGTCGGCAGTACCAGGTACTTCAGCTTGTTGGCCACGCCTTTGCGGTTGCCTTCGCGCAGGTAGCAGTGGTTGATCACCGATAGGTTGACGAAGCTGAACGCGACCAGGGCGCCGAAGTTGATGATCGACGTGGCGGTGACCAGGTCGAAGAAGATCGCCGACAGCGAGATCAGCCCGACCACGGCGATGTTCATCACCGGTGTCTTGTAGCGCGAGTGCAGGCGGGCAAAGATGCTGGCCGGGATTACATTGTCGCGGCCCATCACGTACAGCAGGCGCGAGACGCTGGTCTGCGAGGCCAGGCCCGAGGCGATGGTATTGATCACGGTGCAGGCGATGAACACCGACTGGAACAGCTTGCCGCCCACGTACAGGGCGATCTCCGGCAGGGCGGCTTCCTGGTCATGGAAGCGCGCCATGGTCGGGAAGTAGGCCTGGATGAAGTACGACACCAGGATGAACACCATCCCGCCGATCAGCGCGGTCAGGAAGATGGCCCGTGGGATGGTCTTGCCCGGGTCGCGGGTTTCTTCCGACAGGCATGTCACTGCGTCGAAGCCCAGGAACGAGAAGCACAGGATGGTGGCGCCAGCGGCCAAGGCGCTGAGTTGGGTCTGGTTGTCGGCGAACGGCAGCAGGCTCCAGGTGGTGCCCAGCCCTTCGCCGTGGCCCAGGCCACGCACGCAGAGGTAGATGAACACCGCAATGATCGCGACCTGCACCGCCACGAACAACAGGTTGAAGTGCGCCACCAGGTTGATACTGCGCATGTTGATCAGGCTAATCAGGCTGACGAACCCGGTCACCCAGACCCACGCCGGCACTTCGGGGAACATGGCCGACAGGTAGAGCTTGGCCAGCAGCGCATTGACCATGGGTAGGAGCAGGTAATCCAGCAGCGATGACCAGCCCACCAGGAAGCCCACGTGCGGGTTGATGGCGCGCTGGGTGTAGGTATAGGCCGAGCCCGATTGTGGGAAGCGTCGTACCAGGGTGCCGTAGCTTACCGCCGTGAACAGAATACCGGCCAACGCCAGGATGTAGGCGCTCGGCACGTGCCCGGCGGTGATGCCGGAGACAATGCCGAAGGTGTCGAACACGGTCATCGGCGTCAGGTAGGCCAGGCCGATGATCACCACGTGCCAAAGGCGCAGGGATTTGCGGAATTGGTCGCCGCCGGAAGTGCTGTGGTCAGGCTGCATGCTGGCGTGGCTCCTGCGGCTGGACGTGAACGGCGGGCACAGTGAGTTGCGCATGCGGCAAGGGCGAGCGGGTGGGCTCCATGTTGTTCACCTTTATTGTTCGGAGCAGAGGGAGGCGCGTGCGAGGCGCCGGTTGTTCTTTGTGGGGTGGGCGCGGTGCAAGTGGTGAAAATAAAAAACGATGGGTAGGTTGGTGTCAAGTTAAACATGACAAGATGTTGCCAAACTGAAATATTTATCGATTTCAATGGAGTTTTGTTCAGTTTTTGCGCGTTTATTTGCGATTTTGATCGATTTAGATGTTCGTAAAAATGAACAAATAGGATGTTTCCTGTGGGCCTATCAGACGGGTCCTAAAAGCGGGATTTCTCGGCTTCGTCCACCACCTGCCCAAGGCTGCGGTGATATTCTTCAGGCCTTGCGTGGCACCTTGGCCACGTGTAAGCCCTTATGGACAGCATTCGGTTCTATTCATGAAGAAATCAGTAGGCATCCTTACCGGCCTGGCTATCGCTATTGCCGTCGCAACCACCGCTGGCGCCTGGTACACCGGCGAGCGCTTGCCTGCGGAGCTGGAATATTCCGTCAACCGCAGCAACGCCGAACTGAAAAAAGCCCTGGTGGGCGTCGGTGGCAGCCTGACCGTCGAACTGGTCTCGCTGGATCGGCACTTCTTCAGCAGTACCGCCCAGTACCGGCTCAAGGCCAAGGACATCAACCTGGGCGACGACGAAGTGGTCAGTTTCGATGTAGGCATGACCGACCAGATCGAGCATGGCCCATTCCCGTGGTCGCGGGTCAAGGCACTGAAGCTAATGCCCGTGCTGGCTGTCAGCAACAGCACCCTGCAGAAGGACGATTTCACCGCCCCCTGGTTCGCGGCGGCGGGCGAACAGGCGCCGGTCAGCGCGCAGACCAGCCTGGGCTACGGCGGCAACGTCGACAGTACGGTCCTGCTGGCCCCGCTCAAGGTCAACGAAACCGACGGCAACAGCCTCGCGTTCTCGGGCATGCAGTTGCAGCTCAGCGGCGACCGCGAAGGCAAGGCGACGAAATTCCAGGGCAGTGCCGAGCGCTTCGAAATGAAGTGGGTGCACGACGATCAGCCGCCTGCCACCTTCGAGCTGAAGGGCTTGAAGGTCGACGGCGACCTGGCCGCCACCCAGCACGATGCGATCTATGTCGGCAAGGTCGACCTGTCGCTGGCGGAAACCAAGGTGACCTTGGGGCCCAAGCAGCAGGTGCTGTCGATCAAAGGCTTTGAGCAGAAAGCTCAGCAAGCCCTCGATGGCCCGGACACCGTCGGTGGGCGCGCGGATTACACGCTGGCGGATATCACCTGGGACGGCCGCGCGGTCGGCAATGCGCAGATGGCCGTGAGCATCAAGTCGGTCAATGCGCCGGCGCTGCAAGCGCTGTCGCACTGGTACCAGGCGCACTTGCCGGAGTTCGAGGCTGCGGCCGCAGCGGGCCAGGCAGTGCCACAGATCCAGATGGGCGAAGCCGAGAAGGCCAAGTTCCAGGCTGACCTGCAGCAGCTGCTGGCCTCCAAGCCCAAGCTCGCGGTAGAAAACCTGTCGTTCAAGACCGCCAACGGCGAGAGCCGCTTCAACCTGGCAATGGACTTCGCCAGCCCGGCTTCCTTCGACCTGCCGCCCGACCAGCTGAGCAAACAACTGATCACCGAGGTCAAGACGTCGCTGTCGCTGTCCAAGCCGATGATCGGTGACCTGGCAACCTTGCAGGCACTTTTGGACGGGCAGACCGATGCCCAGGCCATCGCCATGCAGTCGAGCCAGGCAGGTGAAATGGTTGGCATGATGGCGCTGCAGAGCGGCATGGCCACGGTGCAGGGCAACGACGTGGTGACCCGCCTGCACTATGCCGATGGCATGGTCGACTTCAATGGCCAGAAGATGACTGTAGAAGAGTTCGCCATGCTGATGTCCATGCGTCTTGCCGCCTTGCAGCCGCAAGGTTGATTCGGTAAGCCTGCCCCGGCCCGTTCGCCGGGGCAGGCTGCATAAAAACCCCTTTTGAATTCCCTCGATTGTCTGTAGCCTTCGGCGTCCGATAATAATCCGCGCCCGCAGAGGGCCGTGATGGCCTGCGCGCCGTCCGGCGCCCTTAGCCGATCTGCCAGGGCCGGGTGATACACTCGATTTGATGCGCGCACGCGCTTGCAGGTCCAGCGATCATGACCCAGATTTCCGAACGCCTGTTGGTTCAGGCCCACCTCGACGCCAAACAGCTCAACCCGCTGACAGCCGAGCAGGAGGCCGAATACCGTGCGGCCATCGCTGCCGAGCTCAAGGCTCAGAACGCCGTGCTGGTCGCCCATTACTACTGCGACCCGGTGATCCAGGCGCTGGCCGAAGAAACCGGCGGCTGCGTATCCGACTCGCTGGAAATGGCCCGCTTCGGCAAGAACCACCCCGCCGAAACCGTGATCGTCGCCGGCGTGCGCTTCATGGGTGAGACGGCAAAAATTCTCACCCCCGAAAAACGCGTGCTGATGCCCACCCTGGAAGCCACCTGCTCCCTCGATCTGGGTTGCCCGGTCGAAGCGTTTTCGGCCTTCTGCGACCAGCACCCGGAACGCACCGTGGTGGTGTATGCCAATACCTCGGCGGCCGTGAAGGCCCGTGCCGATTGGGTGGTGACCTCGAGCTGCGCACTGGAGATCGTCGAAAGCCTGATGGACAACGGCGAGACCATCATCTGGGGCCCGGACCAGCACCTGGGCCGTTACATCCAGAAGCAGACCGGTGCCGACATGCTGCTGTGGGACGGTGCGTGCATCGTCCACGAAGAATTCAAGTCGCGCCAGTTGGCCGACATGAAGGCGCTTTACCCGGATGCCGCGATTCTGGTCCACCCCGAATCGCCAGAATCGGTGATCGACCTGGCTGACGCGGTTGGCTCCACCAGCCAGTTGATCAAAGCCGCGCAGACCCTGCCGAACAAGACCTTCATCGTCGCGACCGACCGCGGCATCTTCTACAAGATGCAGCAGCTGTGCCCGGACAAGGAATTCGTCGAGGCCCCGACTGCCGGTAACGGTGCCGCGTGCCGCAGCTGCGCGCACTGCCCGTGGATGGCGATGAACACGCTGGAGCGGGTGTTGGAATGCTTGCGCACGGGCAGCAACGAGATTTTCGTTGACCCGGCGTTGGTGCCCAAGGCGATCAAACCGCTTAACCGCATGCTGGATTTCACCCAGGCGGCGCGCTTGAAGCTTTCGGGTAACGCCTGAAAATGCTGGGGCCGCTCTGCGGCCCATTCGCAGCACAAGGCTGCTCCTACAGGGGAATGCGATCTCCTGTAGGAGCAGCCTTGTGCTGCGAATGGAGCGCAAAGCGCTCCCGAAAAACTCAGCGCCCCATCATCTCCCTGACCATCCGCTGCTGCTCCATGACCTCGCGCTGGCGCTGATCGATCTGTGACGCCAGCGGGAAGTTGCTCCCCGCACGACGCTTGGCGTAATCCAGCTGCTGGATAGCCTGGTCGAAGTCACCGACCAAGGTGAAGTACTCGGCACGCGCCCGGTGCAAGCCAATGGTGTTACCCGACAACCCCCGCACTTCGGCAACGTCGTACCACACATCCGGATCATCCGGCCGGCTCTTGAGCAGGTCGTTCAGTACTTTTTCCGCTTCAGCTGGCTTGTTCTGCTTCACCAGCAGGTCGGCCCGCACCTGTTTCAGCGGGTAGTTGCCCGGGTACAGCCCCTGCATGCGCTCGGCACGCTGCTGGGCGTCAGCGAGGCGGTTGTTGGTGATGTCCAGGTCGATCTGCGCGAGGTTATAGGTAATGTCGTTGGGCGCTTTGGCCAGCAACGGCTTGAGCAGTTCGCGGGCTTCGTTGAGCTGGCCGCCCTTGATCTGCGCCAGGGCCAGGCCGTAGCATGCGGCGTCCAGTTTGGGGTCTTCATCCAGTTGGGCACGGAAGCGCTTGGCGGCAAGGCCTGGTGTACCTTCGTAGGTGAGGGCCACGCGGGCGCGGATCAACTGGTAGCGCTGGGTGTCTTCGATGCCGCCCTTGGGCGCCTGCTCGGCGCGGTTGCGGGTGTCGGCAACGCGCGACTCGGTAACCGGGTGAGTCAGCAGGAATTCTGGCGGCTTGGCATCGTAGCGGTACTGGCGCGCCAGGCGCTCGAACATGCTCGGCATATTGCGCGGGTCGTAGCCGGCCTTTTCCAGGTTCTGGATACCGACGCGGTCGGCTTCCTGCTCGTTTTGCCGCGAGAAGCGCCGTTGCTCTTGGATCGCCGCCGCCTGGGTGCCGGCAATCATGCCGATGCCAGCGTCGCCAGCGCCCCCGGCCGCCAGCACGATGCCAGCCAGCAGCGCTGCCATCATGGGCAGTTGCATGCGTTGCTGGGCTTCGACGCCACGCGCAAAGTGGCGCTGCGACAAGTGCGCCAGTTCGTGCGCCAGTACCGAGGCGTATTCGCCCTCGGTCTGGGCATTGAGGAACAGGCCGCCGTTGACCCCGACGATGCCCCCAGGGGCGGCGAAGGCGTTGAGCTCGCGGCTGTCGATCAGGATGAACTCCAGGCGTCGGTCCTGCAGCTGGCTGGTTTCTGCCAGGCGGTACACGCTGGTTTCGACGTAGTCCTTGAGCTGTGGGTCGTTCAGCTGGTTGACCTGGCCACGTAACAGGCTGAGCCAGGCGCGGCCGAGCTGGTGTTCCTGCTGCGGCGAGACGATCGCAGAGCTGGCATCACCCAGTGATGGCAGGTCGTCAGCATGGCCGGGAAGGGCCATCAGGCAGGCCAGCGTCAACAGGGTAGGGCGCAGTAGATTCATGCACGAAGCTCGCGTCGGGTCAAAGGCCTCTACTGTAGCCCGCTCACACGTTGGCGACCAGTGGCGGTATCCTAGCGGGCCTGTTACCAAAGACGTCTACCCGCGTGTGGAGAACCCCTGATGAGTGACACCCTGACCTGCGACGCCGAACTCGACGCCAGCGGGCTGAACTGCCCACTGCCACTGCTGAAGGCGAAGATGGAACTCAACCGCCTGGCCAGTGGCGCGGTGCTCAAGGTGATTGCCACCGATGCCGGCTCGCAGCGTGACTTCCGCACTTTTGCCAAGCTGGCCGGTCATACGCTGCTGCACGAAACGGCCGAGGCCGGTACCTACACCTACTGGCTGCGCAAGGCCTGAGTCTTAACCAAGGATCGTCAATGTTCAAAGTGCTTCGCGACTGGATGCAGCGCTACTTCTCCGATGAAGAGGCAGTGGTGCTGGCGGTCCTGCTGTTTCTGGCCTTTACCGCGGTACTGACCCTGGGCGGCATGCTCGCGCCGGTGTTGGCGGGGATGGTCCTGGCGTTCCTGATGCAAGGCCTGGTCAACGCCCTGGAGCGTCTGCGCGTGCCTACTCGGCTGGCGGTGGCGGTGGTGTTCGCGCTGTTCATGGGGGCGCTGGCGGTCATCCTGCTGGTGCTGGTGCCGTTGCTCTGGCATCAGCTGATCACCCTCTTCAACGAGTTGCCCGGCATGCTCGGCAAATGGCAGTCGCTGTTGTTGCTGCTGCCTGAGCGCTACCCACACCTGGTGTCGGATGAGCAGGTGTTGCGCGCTATCGAGTCGGTGCGCGGTGAAATCGGCAAGTTTGGCCAATGGGCCCTGACCTTCTCGCTGTCGAGCCTGCCGCTGCTGGTCAACGCCATGATCTACCTGGTGCTGGTGCCGATCCTGGTGTTCTTCTTCCTCAAGGACCGGGAACTGATCGCCCGCTGGGTCAGTGGTTATCTGCCACGCCAGCGCACACTGTTGAACCGGGTGGGCAGCGAGATGAACCGGCAGATTGCCAACTACATCCGTGGCAAGGGTATCGAGATCCTGATCTGCGGGATTGCCACCTACATCGCCTTTATCAGCCTGGGGCTCAACTATGCCGCGCTGCTGGCGCTGCTGGTGGGCTTGTCGGTGGTGGTGCCTTATGTGGGCGCGGTGGTGGTCACCGTGCCGGTGACGCTGATTGCCTTGTTCCAATGGGGCTGGGGGGACCAGTTCATCTACCTGATGACGGTGTACGCGATCATTCAGGCACTGGATGGCAACGTGCTGGTGCCGCTGCTGTTTTCCGAGGCGGTCAGCCTGCACCCGGTGGCGATCATCTGCGCGGTGTTGTTGTTTGGTGGGCTGTGGGGCTTTTGGGGGATCTTCTTCGCGATCCCGCTGGCGACGCTGTTCAAGGCCGTGCTGGATGCCTGGCCGCGGCAGGAGCCGAGTGTTTCGCCACTGCTCTGAATGACATTGGGGCCGCTTTGCGGCCCCAACCAATCTCAAGCCTTGTTCAAAGCCTGGGCCGCCGCCAAAACGGCCTCCACATGCCCTGGTACCTTCACCCCACGCCATTCCTGGCGCAGCACACCGTCCTTATCGATCAGGAAGGTGCTGCGGTCCACGCCCATGTATTCCTTGCCATACAGCTTCTTCAGCTTGATCACGTCGAACAGCTGGCACAGGGCCTCGTCCTTGTCGCTGATCAGCTCGAACGGGAAGCCTTGCTTGGCCTTGAAGTTCTCATGCGACTTGAGGCCATCGCGCGACACGCCGAACACCACGGTGTTGGCTGCGGCAAAGGCGTCATGCTGGTCGCGGAAACCCTGGCCTTCGGTGGTGCAGCCCGGGGTGCTGTCCTTCGGGTAGAAGTACACCACCACCTGGCGGCCCTTGAGCTCGGCGAGGCTGACCGTTTGGCCGCTGGTGGCCTGGGCCTGGAAATCGGCAACGGGTTGGTCGAGTGCTACGGCCATAGGGGCTTCCTTACACGGGGTTCTGTGGGCGCCAAGGCTCGATCAGCGCATCCAGGTTCAAGGCATCGGCAAAGTCCAGGAACTGGTCACGCAGCCAGCTGATCTGGGTGCCGGCGGGCAGGATCACGGTGAACTGGGCGTTGAGCATGCTGCTGCCGGTTTGTGGCGCCAGGTAGGTGTCGCAGGTCATGGCTTCGAGCTCGACGCGGTGGTCGAGGAAGAACTGGCACAGCTCATTGATGATGTCCGGGCGGTAGGCTGCACTGACATAGGCCACATAAGGCAGCGCCTGCGGGCGCACCTCCTGGTCGGCGCTGCGCACCACATCGAGGGTCAGGCCGTGCTTTTTGCCCAGGCCCGGCAGGGAAGCTTCAAGACGCGCCAGGGCGTCCCAGCTGCCACCGACCTGCAGCACCAGGGCGCTGGTCTCGCCATGGCGGCTCAGGCGCGAAGTGACGACCGCGCAGCGGTTTTCGAAGGCAGCGCGGCTGAGGACGTTGGCCAGTTCCATGGGGTTTGGGCCCAGGGCACTGATGACAAGGAATTGTTCGCGGACGGTGGGGGTGGACATGCAGCATTCCTAAAGCGATGAGCGGTCGGTGCAGGACAGGCAAAAGCCTCCAGTCGGCAGGGCCCGGGGCTCGCATGCGAGGTCGTGGACGCCGGCGGGGAGCAAGGTCGACGGCCCGGCGGGCCGCGCTGCACCGATCAAAGGGCCAAGGGTAGCGAAATAAGCCGCCGAGGGGAATGCTCCGCCCGCCTGCTTCGCTTGTGCAAGGCCGATGCCCCCAGTACCATTACCGCTCTCTTTTTCCGGCAGGAGCAGTTACATGATTGCGGGCAGTATGGTGGCATTGGTCACTCCCATGGATGCACAAGGGCGTCTTGACTGGGACAGCCTCGGCAAACTTGTAGACTTCCACCTGGAAAACGGCACTCATGCGATCGTCGCCGTCGGCACCACCGGCGAGTCGGCCACCCTCACTGTTGAAGAACATATCGAGGTCATCGAATTTGTTGTCAAACGTGTCAATGGCCGCATCCCGGTCATCGCGGGCACCGGCGCCAACTCCACGTCGGAAGCCGTGCACCTGACCCAGAACGCCAAGAACGCTGGCGCCGATGCCTGCCTGCTGGTCGTGCCGTACTACAACAAGCCGACCCAGGAAGGCTTGTACCAGCACTTCAAGCACATCGCTGAAGCCGTCGACATCCCGCAGATCCTCTACAACGTGCCCGGTCGCACTTCGTGCGACATGCAGGCCGAGACCGTGATCCGCCTGTCGACCGTGCCGAACATCATCGGCATCAAGGAAGCCACCGGCGACCTTGCCCGCGCCAAAGCCATCCTCGATGGCGTCAGCAAGGACTTCATCGTCATGTCCGGCGACGACCCGACCGCTGTCGAGCTGATCCTGCTGGGCGGCAAGGGCAACATCTCCGTGACCGCCAACGTCGCCCCGCGCGAAATGGCCGATCTGTGCGAGGCCGCCCTTGAGGGCAATGCCGAGAAGGCCCGCGCGATCAACGAAAAACTCATGCCGCTGCACAAAGACCTGTTCTGCGAAGCCAACCCGATTCCGGTGAAGTGGGCGCTCGTTGAAATGGGCCTGATGCACAAGGGCATTCGCCTGCCGCTGACCTGGCTGAGCGAAGGCTGTCACGAAAAAGTCCGTACTGCCTTGCGCCAGTCCGGCGTACTGGTTTAATCGAGGAAGTACACCGCATGAAGCGACTGGCTGGTCTTTCCGCCCTTGCCCTGATCATTTCCAGCACCAGCGGTTGCGGCTGGCTGTGGGGCGACGAGGGTTATTTCCGCGACCGCGGCAGCGATTACCTGCAGGCGCACCCGACTGCGCCGATGCAACTGCCGCCGGACGCCAGCAACGTCAAGCGCCTCGACCCGCTGTTGCCTATTCCGCGTAACGTTGCTGATGACCGTGCCACCGGCGAGTTCGAAGTACCGCGCCCGCAGCCCCTGACTGCGGGTGCTGAAGTCAGCGATTTCAGCCTGCAGCGCAGCGGCAACAGCCGTTGGGTCCTGGCCCAGCGCTCGCCCGCCGAAGTTTGGCCGGCAGCCCGTCAGTTCTTTGAAGACAATGGCTTCCGCATTGCTGAAGAGCGCCCACAGACTGGCGAATTCAACACCACCTGGCAGCGTTTCGACGAACTCTCCGCGTCACTCGGTCAGCGCCTGGCGAGCACCGCCAGCAGCGCAGACAGCGAAGTGCGCGTGCGTGTACGCATGGAGCCCGGCGTGCAACGCAACACCTCCGAGGTGTACATCGTCAGCGTCGAGCGCCCGGCCGGCAGCACTGCCGAGCCTGGTTTCCCGTCCTCGTCCAGCAACACTGGCGCCGATGCCCTGCTGGTCGACGAAATGCTTGCCAGCATGAACCGCAGCGCCGAGAAGGGCGGGTCGGTCTCGCTGCTGGCCGCACGCGATTTCGATGCCCCGAGCCGCGTCAGCCTGAGCGAAGACGGCAGCGGCAACCCGGTGCTGTACCTGGGCGCCGACCTGGATCGTGCCTGGTCCAGCGTAGGCCGCGCCTTGGAGCAAGGTGGCGAGTGGCGTGTCGAAGACATCAACCGCAGCTTGGGCCTGTACTACATCAACCTGTCCGAAAAGCCTGACGACAAGCAGAACGAGCCGGGCTTCTTCAGCCGCCTGTTCGGCAGTGCGCCGTCCAAGGAAGAGCGTGAAGCCCGTGCCGAACGCTACCAGGTGCGCCTGAGCAAGGTCGGTGAAAGCGTGCAGGTAACGGTCGAGAAAAACATCAACACCGTGGCTCCGGCCGATGTCGCCCGCCGCGTGCTGAGCGCCATTCAGGACCACCTGGGTTAAGTGCGCTTCGCGGTACTCGGAAGCGGCAGCCAGGGAAACGGCACGCTGATCGCCAGTGGTGACACGCTCATCCTGGTCGATTGCGGGTTTTCCCTGCGTGAAACCGAGCGGCGCCTGGCGCTGCTCGGGGTCAGCGCAGCACAGCTTAGCGCCGTGCTGGTCACCCACGAACATGCCGACCACGTGCATGGGGTGGGGTTGCTGTCGCGGCGCTACAATGTACCGGTCTACCTCAGCCAAGGGACCTTGCGCGGCCTGCGCAAGCCGGTGGAGGTGGCCGGTTTTCTCGCGTGTGGCGACAGCCTGCGCATCGGTGGCCTGGAGGTGACGGCGGCGCGCGTCGAACACGACGCCTACGAGCCGTTGCAGTACGTGTTTAGCGACGGCCGGCGGCGTTTCGGCATGCTCACCGACCTGGGCTCGTACGATGCGTTGTTGCTGGAGCGCTACCAAGGCCTGGATGCCTTGTTGATCGAGGCTAACCACTGCCGTGACCTGCTGGCGCGCGGGCACTACCCGGCCTTCTTGAAGCTGCGGGTGGGTGGCGCGCAAGGGCATTTGAACAATCACCAGGCTGCGCGCCTGGTGGACGAGTTGGGCTGGAGCAACCTGCAACACCTGGTGCTGGCCCACCTCAGCAGCAAGAACAACCTGCCACAACTGGCCCGCCAGTGCTTCGTCGACACCCTTGGGTGCGACCCGGACTGGCTTCAGGTGGCGAATCAGGAACACGGGCTCGACTGGCGCGAAATCGCCTAGCCCAACTACTCAAGCAAGCGGAGCCCATCATGGAAAAACGCGAAGAACTTTACCGCGGCAAGGCCAAATCGGTTTACAAGACCGACGACGCCGACCGCTTGATCCTGCTGTTCCGCAACGACACCTCGGCGTTCGACGGCAAGCGCATCGAACAGCTCGACCGCAAAGGCATGGTGAACAACAAGTTCAACGCCTTCATCATGCAAAAGCTCGAAGAAGCCGGCGTGCCGACCCAGTTCGACAAGCTGCTGGGCGACAACGAGTGCCTGGTGAAGAAGCTCGACATGATCCCAGTCGAGTGCGTCGTGCGTAACTACGCCGCGGGCAGCCTGGTCAAGCGCCTGGGCGTGGAGGAGGGCATCAAGCTGGAGCCGTCCACCTTCGAACTGTTCCTGAAGAACGACGAGAAGGGCGACCCCTTCATCAACGAATCCCACGTTGTCGCGTTCGGCTGGGGCACCGCCGAGCAGCTGGTCGAAATGAAAAAGCTGTCGCTGAAAGTCAACGAAGTGCTGAACAAGCTGTTCGATGACGCCGGCCTGCTGCTGGTCGACTTCAAGCTGGAGTTCGGCGTCTTCCACGGCCAGATCGTCCTGGGCGACGAATTCAGCCCAGACGGCTGCCGCCTGTGGGACAAAGAAACCCGCAAGAAGATGGACAAGGACCGCTTCCGTCAGGGCCTGGGCGACGTCATCGAAGCCTACGAAGAAGTTGCCAAGCGCCTGGGCGTGCCGCTGTAAGCGGCCCGTTCACGCAAGCGCCTGATACCACGCGAATTTTTTTGAAATAAAGGTTTGCGTTTCAGAAATTCGCTGGTATGATGCGCGCCATTGGAGAGATGCCGGAGTGGTCGAACGGGACGGATTCGAAATCCGTTGTACTGGCAACAGTACCTAGGGTTCAAATCCCTATCTCTCCGCCATACAAGATGAAGCCCCGCAGATTAACGTCTGCGGGGCTTTTTCGTTTCTGGATTGTACTACTCGATTGTACTACTCAATCCACCTTGCCCTTTACCTTAGCTATCTATCTCTGGTCTCGTCTGTTTCCCTTTGTGACGACCTAAGACCAACCCACTCCCCAGCCTTCTAGTCGTCTCCAGCCGATGCAAGAGGTCTGCTAATGAGCAGGATATTGAAGCCTAGTCAGTCGCCCCTCGTATCGCGTTGAGGGGAAAATCGATGATGTGTCTGGTGTTATGGATTTGATCGGTCGAGCCTTGCTTTGAAAACTCTCTCATGGGATGGTGGCATGTTGACATGCCTTGACTCCATGGAGGACGATTCTATATGGCCGTTTGGATAATCGCAGCAGGGGGCTTGAATGACGCGGCTGCTCTTGGAAACTACAGCAAGACGTTAGCAGCCCCTATTTCAAAGGCTCGACTTGAGGCACTCCCTCCTGAAGTAATGCTTCCTGACGGTGACCTATATGCTTGGGGTTTTCCCAGAACCCAGAAGGGTGGTAATGAGCGAAAGCTCGTTCAGATAGCTATAGGGGACATCTGCTTTTTCTGCACTACTCGCTGTGAGGGGCGGAGGAGCAATTGGTCCAATGCTTATCACTGGGTTGCCAAGGTTGTTGGTAAAATTGATGGCGCTCATTCAGCGGCGGTATCAGCAGCCTTCTGGGATTCTGATAATTTCTTGCCGTATCTGCTCGGTCAACCCCTAGCTGTAAATATCAGTTTTGAAGAATTTTCTCGAGAAATTGATCCGGCTGGTAGGCACTATAGCGGTAGTCCACAGAGTTCAACTAGACTTACTGATTTGACAAAGTTGCGTCATGTTATTGATAGGTATGGCTCTGTAGATAACTGGGCTGAAAATTATATAGAAAGGCTTTCTGCTCTGTCAGTCGTTACTGAACAAAATCAACTAACATCTGTGCCCAGTCGAAATCTACCGAAAAAGGAGCCGGACAAGGTCGATTATAAGATTCGACTTCCTGTAATGCGTGAGTGGTTGATAAGAGTTGCTCAAGTAGGCGGAAGGGTTACTTATCGTGAGTTTATGGATGTTTTTGGTATAGATAGGTACACCTCTAAGCACAGTATGGACAGACTGGGTGAGTACTCTCAGGCGCTTGGTGAGCCAATTATTACTGCTCTTTTAGTTGGTGGTGATAGTAGTCGTTCCTCAACTGGCTTGGATAAGTTTGGAGTTCTAGATGATGAGGCTGAGCGCCAGAAGCTCTATGAATTCTGGTCTGGTATTGAGCTTGATATTTCAGATTCTTCGATGCCTGATTCGCTTGAGGTGCGGGCAGCAAAGTTCGCTAGTGTTGAAACTCGACCTGAACAGGCGGCGTTTAGGCGTAAGCTTTTCAGTGCGTACAGGGGGCGTTGTGTCGTAAGTGGATGTAATGTAGTACGTGCACTAGACGCGGCTCATCGCCATGGGCGTCATTGGCGAAAAGGACATAATAACGTTGAGGATGGATTTCTCCTTCGTAAAGACTTACATGCCTTATATGATTCTAAGCTGCTAAGAATATCTGATGGTGGTCTTGTTGAGCTGTCGGATGAGATTTTAGATCATTATGAAAATTTCAGTGGAATTGTCGTAAAGCTGGTGCAGTAATAATATTGCTGAGATCTGGGTTCTGGTTAGTTTATATTTGACAGGGAGTGAATTGTGGCGAAGATCAAAAGTCCTGCGACCATTAGTACGGAGTTTAATATAGATCCGGGTGTTTTGCTTCGAGCAGGGATTATCGATACCCAACTTTCTAGTGATACCAATTTGTTCATTGACCCCCTGCTTCTCGAGGGGAGTGCCCATCCAGAGATTAATACAGGAGCTGCTACAGCATATGAGCAAAGGTTTGAACTCATAATAAAATTGTTGCGTGTCTCCGAAGCAAAAGGCGACTTGCCATGGCGTAAGGTTGAAAAGCTTTTTAAATTTTCAGAAATTAGTTGGACTTGTCTTGGGTATAGTTCGTCAGTTCGTGGTGCAGGCTTCGGAAAGGAGTTGACTACACATGCATTGGATACGGCCTATCAAATCGTAAAGCTTGGTATTACCGATATAGACTTCTTTATGGGGCTCTCGCTTTTTGAGGAAGGTATAGGGGCTGATCGCATAAGCGATATGACGACTAATATAATCATTAAGGATCTGGTGCGACTGACTCAGCGGATTAATGGAGAGCTTAAAATCCCCTCTAAAGAGTTCAATGTAGAAGGGGAGCTACAAGAGTTGCCAGTTAATCCCTATACAGATGATCCTCTAATATTCGTTCCTACAGATATCGTTCGTGATCTCCCGATTGCTACCGATTGGGGTGATATATCTCGTGCGGTTAAAGAGAATGAAGAACTACGTGAGAGGGTAAGCGGAAAGATTGGTCAAATTTGGGCAACTATGACCAAGAAGGACAAGGCAAAAGTTAAGACTGCGGCACTTTCTAGTAAAGAAGCATTTGAGCAGTTATTGGAAATGCTGAGGGAGGTTCCGCTCGAGTCCTATGATTTTGCGAAGGATGCGAATGGTGAGGCATTCTGGGCGAAGTTGACAAAAATTGGCTATGAGTATCCAGTTGAATTCAAAAGTAGTACGGCTCCAGCTACTCCAGAAGAAGCTGTGGGGTTTGTTGAAGAAATGATCTTGCAGTTCCAAGATCTTATTGAGAATAAGGGGATTTGGAAAGAGCTGTGGAGTGATGATAAAAAGCCGCGTAGAGAGAAGGCAGCTCAGCGATTGTTCTTCACTATGGCATACTCCTATTGTAAGGCTAATAATTTAGATATTACGCCTGAGGCCGATGCAGGTAATGGGCCAGTAGATTTTAAATTTTCCTCAGGGTTTAATAATCGTGTCCTTGTTGAGATAAAATTGTCAACAAATTCCTTGTTGCACGGTTATCAAAAGCAATTAGAGATTTACAAGGCTGCAGAAGATACAGATCATGGTATCTACTTGGTCATCGATGTAGGTGGGCTTGGGCAAAAGTATGCTGAGGTTCAGCGAGTCCGGAGGGAGGCCATTGATCGTGGGGAGAAGACATCGAAGATATTTTTGATCGATGGGAATAGAAAGGCTTCCGCTAGTAAACGATGATAATCAGCTACCTTGCTGATCTATTGAAGAAGTGTTCCTCAGCACCTAGCGGCCATGCTTCGTAGCGTTGGCTACACGATCACAATCTATCCTAATGGTCGGCTTATCTCGTCGGAGACAGGAGTTGTGTACCGCTATGCTGGGGTTGATCGATAGGTAGGCTAATACAAGCTGATGCAGGATGGCAAGCTTTCACTAGTGATGAAAGGCTTTGACGGCGATGGACTTTACTATAAACCATTCCAGGGGGGGAGGGTAAGATGGTGTGGGATAGAGGTGATTATGAAAAACTGCGACTAGAATATGAGTGAAGTGTCTTCATTGGCTTTCTACTGAAAATCTATGGGGTGAGTCGTGGCGCATCTAGGGAAGAGCTGGGCGGGTAGGGCGTTTGGTACTAATACTGGAAACCTTGCAATCTCGTTCACTAAGGATGAGGAAGAGCTTGAAGGGGTGGTTCGGTTTCAAGATGAGCAGTACGGAATCGTCATATACAACGTGACAGGCACGTTCAAAGATGGGGTCCATCTAACGGGGAAGACCGAAACCGTTATTGAGGATGTGGTTTTTGGTGATTTGACTGTTGATGCCGTGCTTACTACGGAAGGCAGCCTAAAAGGTGAATGGACTACTACTCTGGGCTCTGGTGGGCCATTTATCGCACATCCTCACGGCGGGACTAAGACCTTGAACGCCCCTACCTCTGATGTGGAAATCGAGCAGTTTTATACGCGAACCCACATTCTTGGTGCGTTGAATTTAGACAGGACGGCTGTGCAATCGCTTATCGAAATGGTGAAGCGAGATTTCAACGCAGGCGGGCGCCTTATCATAACGTATCGCAATGGCGGTGCAGAGGTTACAAAGTTTGGGTCTGACTTTGAAGCTGCAATTGATGGCTTAGGAGAGTTGAGTTACCTGAAGCTTTTCATACAAGAGCCAGACGAGTTCGGTGTGAATAAGATGGTGATGGTTGAGCTTGTTGAGCATGGCCTAAACAAGATCGTCGTTCAAGGTGTGCGTGAGGTTTGGGTAGAAGGTAAGGCGAGGGTGTTGCTGGATGAGCTTGACAAGAGGAAGAGAAATCTAGTCACCAATTTCAAGAAGCATGGCGTAACCATAACCCAGCTGGCGTTCTTCGCAATGTTGGTTGTGATAGTAGACATCCAGTCATTCTGGAGCAGAGCCGGGTTCATAGCAGTGTTCCTTATTACCATCAGGATCATTGATTGGCTTCATTCTTCGTACATTCCAAATGCAACAATCCGGATGAATCCGGGGGAGCAATCCATTGTTTCTAAGTACGGTGTGTCAGTAGTTTCATGGCTGGCAACGATTCTAGGTGCTTTGATAAACAGCTATCTTGCTTACCTGCTCATTCCTTCGTGACTAGAAGCGGGCGTTTCTAAGCGAAATCCCAGCCCCCGCCGCGAGGATCGTACACTTGCAGGGTTTCTGGATTTCCAACTGGAAAATGTACAAGGGAGCGGACTATGCCGACTATTTTGGATGGAATCATTCGCCATCAAGCCCGAAAGCTGGCTAAGGCTCACATCAAACTGGCTTTGGACGACCTGAAGGGAGGCGGGCAGCTTAATTTTGAAGAATGCCAACGAGAAATCCGTAACAGCTACTGGCAGCGGAAAAGTGTTAATTTTGTCTTCGATAGGGCGTATGACGGTCCTTGGTCGGTCCTGGGTGGTGAGGATGCCATCAGGGGATGCAGGAGGTTTGACGTTCCAGCTTACCTGGAAGGCTGGCGAATCCAGATTATGTCTCTAGCTTTCAATGGGTGGGTGAACCCGCGAGTGATTCAGCAGTACGGCTGGATTGATGAAGTGATAGGCCAGCAGTACATAAATGCCAAACACCAGCTTGACCAATTGGATTGGGATTCCGCTCCGTATGACAAGAAAAGCCGGGTTGGATAGTTTGGCAGCGGTAGGAAGCGGCAGCTTGCGGGCGCAACTCGGGCCGGCCTTTTTCTGGACAGATTCCAAGTTCCCGCCGTGAAAAACGTCTTCATCCCTATGAAGTTTGATTTCTTAGGCCGAAATATAAGCTGGGGCGATTGGCGTTTGGAAAGTGGGGTTATCCGCAGAGCCGCTTAACGCTTTACGACTAGTCTAAGCAGAAGCTGCCGAAATCTGAAAGTAAGTTGGTGCCCGTCTCTAGGGTGTGCCTGTTCCGTCAGACTAAAACGACTGTAGGCCACGGAATACAAGGGCTAGAGGCAAATCCATTCCCGTAGAATGTCTCTTAATCTGCCATTAATGGGAATGCTCAGGCGGCTTTCTTCGCACGTTGGACAGTCGAGGGGTTGATACCCAACTCAGCGGCTACAGCACGTACAGTCTTGCCTTCTGCCAGCAGGGCGAGGATTGCAGCATCATCAACTGTTTTGGCTCGTCCTTTGTAGACGCCTTTCTCCTTGGCCTTGGCGATACCTTCACGCTGGCGCTCCTTCATCACTTCCCGTTCAAACTGGGCAAAGCTGCCCATCATGTTCAACATGAGTTTCTGCATGGGCGAATCTTCGCCAGTGAACGTCATGTCTTCTTTGTGAAATTTG
Source organism: Pseudomonas sp. PAGU 2196 (assembly GCF_022179005.1). Lineage (NCBI taxonomy): Bacteria > Pseudomonadati > Pseudomonadota > Gammaproteobacteria > Pseudomonadales > Pseudomonadaceae > Pseudomonas > Pseudomonas sp. PAGU 2196. The sequence continues at coordinate 90,586 of NZ_BNTL01000022.1, forward strand.
ACATGCACACCCTTGGTGTTCAGTTCAGCAACGATCTTGAGTAGGTCAGCCATAGAGCGAGCCAGACGGTCAATCGAATGCACATGTACCACGTCCCCTTCACGCACCCACTCAATCATGGCGATCAGTTGAGGGCGGTTTGTGTCAGAGCCTGACAGCTTGTCAGTGAATGTCTTATCGAAGGTCATGCCGTCAAGTTGTCGATCCGTGTTCTGGTCAATGGTCGAAACTCGGATGTAGGCGATGTTGGTCATGTAAGGCTCTCTGTGTGCTTTTGCCTCTAGAGGTTTGAATTCTGCTTGTGTGCATTGCCTGTGTCAATCCTAAAGCATACGGATTTTCGGCTGATCTTGTATGCAACGAATGTGTGCTCTAGACCCTGATCTATTGCATACGTACACGCGGTGCAAGGTCGCCCCATACCGTTAACGGAAGAGCTGAACGAGAGGAATGGTGACGGCTCTGTTTTTCCGAGTTGCGTGGCGGTTGGTTCGAAAGACTTGATGCGGGTTTTGAGAAATTGAGAAAGAGAAAGCGCCTTGCTTAGCAAAAACGGGTTTCTCCAGCGTTCGCTCTTCACCTGACTAGCCGCAGGCCAATGAAATCAAGGGTGCAGGACTGGGGGGGGTGGGGCAGTGTCTCCAGATCGAGGCAGGTAAGGAGGTTTCGAATGGGTTTCTGTACGGTTTTTGAACAGTTTATCTACGACTATTCGGTAGCTGTATCTGGTGCTTTGAATGTGTCGCACATTACATAGAGCGAAGAGATTCGATTCCAGAGGCAATGGCTTCAGCGTTTGTGTCAAGGGTGGTAAGGATGCTCAGCATGTTGTCATGCACGTTAGTTGATCCACGTTGACTGATCCATAGGGGCAGCTCCTCAAGGCCAGCTCTCAGAGCCTGCTGGTTGAGTAAGAGTAGTTCCAGGGTGTCAGCGGTGATGGCAGTACGGTCATCCATGGGTGGCGGGTCCGTTTAGATCAGTAGCGTAACTGTAGCGCTAACCTGACGGTTTGACGGTTCAAAGACCTTGCAGCAGATCGGAGAGGGTGATGCCCAGACCATCGGCAATCACTTTGGCCGCTTCAAGGCTGGGGTTGGCGGTGCCGGTCTCAATACGGGACATGTAAGTACGCATCACGCCACACCTGTCGGCGAAGGCTTCTTGGCTGATGCCTTGCTCTTTGCGTAGGTCGCGGATTCGTTGACCGAAAGCTGTTCTGAGGATGTGGTTTGTCTGCATCGGTGAATGATGGGGAGGTGCAGCCCAATCGTGAACACACCAATTGATGACACACCAATCGTTACATTTTCCTCGTGTGCTGGCATTATGGCTTCTTTGCTACTGACCGATTTAGGATCGCACAATGAAGACTGTTGCCCGTATGCTTTGCCTTTTGCCGCTGATTGCATCTGCTGCAATGGCCGAAACCTACCCCAAGAAGACCTTGGTTGCTGGTTCGATGGTTTGCTTCAAGGGTGGTGACTGGAGGGATATGGTGGAGGCTTCGCTCGATCAGGATGAGGAGGCGGCTGAACGCCTGATCGGCTCCGGCAAGTGCAGGACGGTTTCGAATGCCACTAAGGTCAGCTACATCGAGGAAGCCAAATTCATTGGTGACTCTGCACTGATCCAACTCCCGAGCGGCAAGACGGCTTTCACTGCGGATGGTTGGTTACGCTGAGTTGTGTAAGCGGAAGAAGACGGTGGTGTCATTCTTCCGTACTGGTCAATCGTGTGGGAGCGGGGATAACTCTCGCTCCTTTGCACATCAGTGCTGGTAACGGAACGTTGGGATCATTGCTTCCGCATTGGAGTGCAGTCGATCAGCGTACTTGATCAACGCTCGTACTACGCGTAGATCAGGTACAGGCTCTCGCAGGTAGTCACGAAGGTGGTCATCAACCACATCAGCTTTCATTCTCTGCCAGTCGCAATGGGCTTCCACTGCATCCGTTCTCCACTCTCCGAGCTGGGTTGAACCCTTGTGCATGATCTGAGCTTGGAATCCGCCGCCAAACATGGTGACTCCTGGATACCCTGAGCGGGGTGTTTTCCTCCGCCATCGCACGGCCATATTGATGTGCGAAGGTACGAAGCAACATGTCTCGGGGCTGTAGACCCTGTTTTCCGGAACAAGAATATCTTTGTCCAGTTGGTAGCCAACGATGCTGTTCTGGTCGAACCATGCCTTGAAGTCCGAGTACCTGTGCCAGCATGGTGAAATGGTGCAATCTTCGTAGGTCGCTCGTGACCTTGTTGAGTCTTCGTTGTAGCAGCAGTCAAACATTCTCTGCCAAACGTTGTACGACCAGTCGTCTGCACCGGGAGTGTCTTTGAAATCGTCAATACCCACACCGAACAACAAACCACCTTTCGATTTGTCGGTGATCGGTTTCGGTATCGTAAATTCTATTGGTGCGTAGTCTGGCGTTCGTGTTCTTGAACCCTTACCACGAGAAGGAAGGATTTCTGTTGTTTGTGTTTCGTATGTCATGAACATATTGACTCCTTGTGTTGTGTTGGTTGGTGGTATTCCTCTTCTGTCGGATTGAGGTTGCTCGGCATGCCCGCCGAAAGGTCTTTCTTTAGTAATAGGATTTTGCTCAAGCCCTTATGGTCCGGGGCTTGCAGCAAGATTCTTGCGTAGTTTTTTTGAAAAACTGATGTGATCTAAGCTGCGAGTTTCGAAGTGGCTTTGGCAGGCGTCGGCCTGTCGCTCGCAGGGGTCAGATACCAGTCCTTCACGTACTCCTCTCGTGCGTAGTCGCCGCCCCGAAAGACAAGCAAAGGATTGATCGTCAGCTTGATCTCGCCTGTGCGAATGCCGCCATATCTTGAGGTGCTGACTCTGACCATGTTGCTGCTGATCAACGTGCTCAGCCTTTTCATCAGGTTTGACTCTGACGTTCCCAAAGCCTTAGCCAAGTCGGCTTGAGACATGAGGATGACGTTCCGGTACAGAACCAAATCGTGCAACTGGCTGAGGGTGTTCATCATTGGGACCGTGATACGACAGTCCACGCCTGTCCGGCGCCATACACCATGAGCCTGGTCCTGCGCTGTAGTCAGGGAGTGCAGTGAATGGGGTGGCAGCTTACGTCGATCAACGTGTTTAAGGTGCTGCTCTAGGTCGTCAGTGCTCCGACACCCGCTAAGTGGTGGCTTGTAGTCAGGGCGTTCGCTGAAGACAGAAGGCTTTTCATCGTAGCCGAAGATTTCGCCGGTTGTCGGACTGATCAGCAGCCCATCGACGTTAAGGAAGGGGGATACAGTAAAAGCTGGGCACTCGTATGCCATTGGTCATTCTCCTCTTCAAGTTCATTACATGGGCAGTTCCTCTCGGGTTGTGCCGGTTTAGTTTGATAAATCCCAGACAAGACGAAGCCCCCATACAAGGCACTGGATGAGCAGTGGTTGCGGTGGAGGCTTCGAAGTTGTAAGTCTGCTTACTGGGCAGGTTTGTATACTCGCACATTAGTCTCTCGACTGTCAACATCTAGTTGCAATTTGCGTGCGAGTGTGGTTTGGCTTGGCGTGGTGTTCTATTCGTTGTCCTGTCAGAGCACAAGTTTGGAAATTGCCTCAAGCTTTTGTGCGGATGAAGCGCCTTGCGAGTAAACGTCAAATGTCACCGTTCCCGTTTCATGGCCTACCAGTTCGGCAATCAGGGTTCCTTGCACGCCTGCTCTGACTAACTGGGTAATCACAGTTTTGCGAATCGAATGGAAGACATGTTGAGGGCCGTAACCTTGCGTCTCTTTGAGTCTGCCGAACGCCTTTGAGAGCGCGTCAGATCGTATACCGTACTTGTTCCTACTGTCCGAGGGGATCAGGAAACCATCCTTCGAGTCGGTCCTCAAACGCTCCACAACGGCTCTGAGAGCAGGGTGGATGGGCACGACTCGAATACCTGCTGCGGTCTTGGAGTCCACGATATCAAAGCAGTCGATGCCGTCTGGATTGATCAGATGCTCAGTCCTCAACTGGCAAAGCTCCTCGATCCTGGCGCCGGTATATGCACCGAGCAGGATCAAGTCAGCCAGAGATGTAAGCCCAGTGTTCAGGGCTGCGTCATGCAACGCTGCAATTTCGCTTGGTTGGAAGTCCTTCCTTTGGCGGTCTGCACGTTCCTTGCCCCGTATCTGTGGCAGCTCATGGTTTTCGAAGGGGTTGGCCTTGTCTTTGAAATCGTCTCGCCAACGTGCGTCATGCTTCATTGCCCATTTCCAGAACACGTTACCGGCCAACAAGTATTGGGCAAGAGTCTTGCTCGCCAGTTTTAGCGAGTCGAGCCACGCCGAAACAGCGTCGAAATCGAGTTGGCGACCCTCCTTGGCGAGATACGCCGATAACTTCTCAAGCTTCGACTGCTGCTGATCAATCGTCTTGGTGGCGACGTTCCGAGTTTCTCGATACTGGCGGAAGGTTGCGATGCGTTGCTTAGTGATCGGTGACTTGACCTTGTAGGCAGTGGGGTCGGTGAAGATGGCTTGCATCTCTTCCTTTTCCTCCGCCGAGAAGTCGTTTTTGTAAGCAATAAGGTCGCCCAAGGTTTCGATCAGAGCGTTGTGAGCGAGGTCGTTGAGTGCCAATTCCCTGTCCAGCCCCTGCTTCGCATATGCTGCTTCTGCTGCTGCTTGGCGACGTAGGCCGCTTTGAGAATCGTTGAACACAAATCGGCGTAACTGTTCTAGGTCTGCTGGATCAATGTCGAGCGGCATTAACTTCGACTCACCTAGTGCCGTATCAATCTTGAGTTGGCGGATGATTTGGCTAAAGTCCTGTGCATCCTCCGCAATACGCTCCTTCCAGCCATCACCACGGTTGCTTCGCTTGTCGCGTGCGGCCTTGATTTGGGACTTCCACCCAGCGAGAACAGAGAGGCGTCGAACCATCGCTTCGGAGCGAAGGCCAGTTTTCAGCGACTGGATCAGGACTTTCGCCCCGCCCATTGCGTTCTGCACGTCAGCAGGTACGGCGAGACGGACGTACCACGTCGATTCGCCCTTCTTCTGGATCAAATTGTCAGACATGGAGGTGTCGCTGTAGGATGAGAGGCATACAGCGGATTGTACTACTCATTTGTACCACTATTGAAGCTAAAAGCCCCGTTATTACGGGTTTAAAGGGCTTGGTGGTAGTGTGTGGTGAGTCCCTATCTCTCCGCCATACATGTGGTAGATGAAGCCCCTGAAAACGATGAGTTTTCAGGGGCTTTTTCGTTGGTCTCTAATACGCCCTCATCGGTCGCCTAGTCGGCGTCATAAAAGACGTCACCTTGGTCTAGGCGGCATCTTTTACGCTAGATGCTTATCAAGCGGCCTAACCGTTAACTCCACTCCCAGGGCAAGCATGAGCTTCTGAACTGTAGCGAAACGAGTCTTGTCGCCACCTTTGAGTGTTTTATAAAGAGATTCTCGGTTTACCCCGGCATCCTGAGCGAACTGGTTCACGCCCCTTGCTTTTGCCACTTCTCCCATTGCGTGCATCAAGACCTGAGCGTCGTTAGCCTTCATCGCTTCAGCTAGAAACGCGGCAATGGTTTCAGGGCTATCAAGGAACCGAGAGGCTTCGAAAGGCTTGGTATTGCTCAAATCTAGATCGAGGATTGGCATCTCGTCGTGATGGGCTGTGTTACTCATGATTTTTACCTCGCAGGGCGTCAAGAATTTCTTTCGCTCGTTTAATGCTTCTGGATTGAGCCGTCTTATCACTGCCGTAGAGCATCAGGTAGCGGGTTGTGCCTGTACGCACGTAGTAAATGCGATAGCCGGGGCCGACGAATACACGCATTTCGCTGACACCATCGCCGACAGGCTCTGTATCACCAAAATTCCCGCCTTGTGCGCGGATCATTCTTCCGTTGACGGCACCTTTGCCTATCGCGTCTTTGATTCCACCCAGCCAATCGTCAAATTCAGGCGTTGTGTCGATTTGGTTCGCCATGCTTTAAATGTAGCCTAGTGGCTACTCCTTGTCGATGTGTGGGGCGCCATCTTGATGATGGCGCCTTGGCGGAGAGGTTCGATGCCTTCGTTGCCTGTCCCTAATGCTTCATCATCCCCAGCTCCGCATCGTCAAGCAGCGCTTTGGCCATCGCGCTCAGGTAATGCGAAGCCCAGATCAACTTCTGATCGCCCTCCATCAACCCCGTCAGGGTCATGTCGCGTACATAGCCCATCAGCTCGGATGCCTGTTCGCGGGCGCTTTGGCAGCAGATGCCTGGCTCGATGCGAAAGAGTGGGTGGGTTTGGTTTTCGCCTTGGTAGAACGTTGTCAGGCCGACCGTGGTGGGCGGCTTTGGGGTGGCTGTAGTCGTCATTTAACTCCCTGGAATCTTTAGTGGCGGGCCTGGCCTCTTCGCGGGTGAACCCGCTCCCACAGGTATAAAGAAGAGCCCTGTGAGAGGGGTACGCAGCTATTCGAACGCTCAATGCACCGTGCCCGGCGCTGCGGGGATGTGCGGCTGCATCTGCAATTGCATCAATGCGGACTCAACCAGGCTTTGTACTGCCTCCATCTCGTGGATGACTGCCTGCATCACGATCGAGTTGGGGGAGGTGGGCTTGAGTTGCACTGATTGGCGGGCTACAGACAGGGCACAGAGGACGTACTCTGTGGATTGGATCAGGGTGTCCTGCAGGATTTGAGAGGTATCAAGGGGGTAGGGCGGATCGGGGACTATCTTGCGCATATACAGCTCCAGAGTCTGAGGTGCTGCTACAGACTTGCTGTCAAACAAGAGGGTGGCAGCGGTACGCGGGTTGACAGACCGAGGACTCCGGAGACTCGGCGCACACAAGGTGCCCCACGTACTGCCGCCATAACGGCGCACGTGTTCGGAGTAATCGTCAGCCTGTCAAAGCCGGTCGCTACATTGGCAACGACACGGCGAGACTAGAGCGCGACCCAAGCACTAGCAACAGTTTGAGCGGCTCGGGAGTATGTTTGGGAAATGGACTACAAGATAGGGGAAAAAACTGAAGGTTAGCTGTAGGGCGTAAAGCTGAGGGCGATAGGATTCGCCCGATCAGGCGGTTCAGATAGCAAAATCTACTGATAGATAGTAATTTTCGCTAGACTTAGCTATCTATTGCTATAGCTCCATCTGAGAGGTGGCCCCATGGACCCTTACCGCAACCCTTTCGCACCTGGCGCAGGCAGCCGGCCCCCCGAATTGGCTGGGCGGGATGTAGTGCTGGAGCATGCCCGAATAGCCTGTGGTCGAGCAGTCAATGGCCGCAGTGCAAGGTCCATGATGCTTCTCGGCTTGAGAGGCACCGGCAAGACTGTACTGCTGAACGAAGTCGGGAAAATCGCAGAGGACGAGGGCTTGCTGGTATCTAAAGTCGAGTCTCCGGAAGAAGAGAGCCTGGCTCGTCTGCTTTATCCAGAAATGCGTAAGGTCATGAGGTCACTCTCGACTGTAGAAGCCGCCAAGCAGATCGCCCATCGAGGTCTGAAAGGTCTTCGGGGTTTTGCCTCTATCTTCAAAATCGATATTGCCGGTGTGGAGGTTGGGGTAGAGCCAGAACCGGGGTTGGCCGACAGTGGCAACCTTCAGTACGATCTGCCAGACCTCTTCAACGTTATCGGGCGGGCTGCAAAGGCTGCAGGCAAAGGCTGGATATTGCTGATCGATGAGGTGCAGTACCTGTCAGAGGCGGACCTGCGGGCATTGATTGTTTCGATGCATCGTATGTCTCAAGAAGGCCTGCCCGTGCTACTGGTCGGAGCCGGCCTGCCTCAGGTGGCGCGCCTTGCTGGCGAGGCAAAGTCTTATGCCGAGCGGCTGTTTCTCTATCCCGAAATCAATGCACTGGATGCAGAAGCTGCCGCACAAGCAGTACTAAAGCCAATCGTGGACGAGGAGGCATCTATTGCAGAAGCCGCATTACAGGAGATTGTCGTCCGTACCAAGGGGTATCCGTTCTTTTTGCAGGAATGGGCCTCTACTGCATGGAACTGTGCTGAAGGCCCAGAAATTTCACTAGAAGATGTAGTCCATTCATACTCTGAAACGTTGGCTTTGCTCGATGCAGGTTTTTTCAGGGTCCGGATAGATCAGTTGACCCCAGGGGAAGTGCTATTCGTCAAAGCCATGTCGGAGCTTGGTAATGGGCCCTATGCCGTGAGTGATATCGCGAAGGCACTGGGTCGAACCCAATCATCCTTGGGGCCGACCAGAGCTAAGGTTATCTCCAAAGGCATGGCCTACAGTACCGATCATGGTTTCCTGGATTTCACCGTGCCACTTTTTGCGGAGTACATGCGGCGTCAGGGTTGAACGGTGGCAAGTGCCCAGTTCGATTAGCCGTGAGCTGCGCAGCAGCCCCGGCTCTCTCGAATCCAAATGACAACCCTCAGCGCATCGCCGCCAGCTTGATCCCGAACCCAACCAGGCAAACCCCCGCCAACCGCTCGAACAGGTTGGCAATCCGTGGGTTTGCGCGCATGCGTTCGGCCAGCTTGTGGGTCAATACCACCGCGATCAGCCCATACAGGAACGTCACCACCGCCACGGTCGCCGCCAGAAAGCCAAAGGTCAGCAAACCCTGGTGTTTCACCGGGTCGACGAACAACGGGAAAAACGCCATGTAGAACATGATCGCCTTGGGGTTGAGCAAGGTGATCATCATCGTCTGGCGCAAGTAGTGGCCGTTGTCCATGCGGCTTGCACGCGGGGCGCCGCCGGGTTTGCTCAGCACCATGCGCAGGCCCAGGTAGGCCAGGTACGCAGCCCCCGCCCATTGCACCACGTGGAAGGCGGCAGGGTAGGCGGCAAGTAAGGTGGCAACGCCGGCCACGGCCAGCCACAGCAGCACCTGGTCACCCAGGATTACCCCGAAGGTCGCCGCCAAGCCGGCCTTGATGCCACCCTTGCCCGTGGCCGTGATCAAGGCAAAGTTGCCCGGGCCAGGGATGGCCAGGACGATGATGAAGGCGATGACGAAGGCGCCGTAGTCGGTAACACCCAGCATGGGGGGAACTCCTGTAATAGTGCAGGTGCAAGGCAGAACTACAGACTATCTTCCCCGACGGCTTACTTTTCAACTGTCCATTAATGCTACAAGTATGCGACGCATTTTTACATCGCAGCCCGTGCGACTTGGATCCAATGCCTTGGTTCTGTATGATCCGGGCGCCATCAGTACGATGGCCGACGATTCATTTAAAGGACTTAGTATGAAAAAGCTGTTGAAAGCCACTGTTGCCGTTGCTGTCGTTTCGGGCGTTGCCCTGCTGTCCGGCTGCACTGGTCAAGTCTACAACCAGCAGAAGAACTGCTCGTACGACTACCTGTTCCACCCTTCGGTTTCCATCTCCAAGGTCATCGGTGGCTGCGGCCCGATCGATAAACTGCCTCAGCCGCAGTAATCTTGGCGATACCCTGATCGCGACGCTTGCGGCGTGATCCAAGGACCCCGGTCATGCAGATGGCCGGGGTCTTTTGTTTAAGGGGTCACCAGCGCAACGAAACGGTACCGAGCAAGGTCCGCTCTTCACCCCAGTAGCAACGCCCGGCGTTGTTGCAGCCTGCTACGTACTCTTTGTCGAACAGGTTGCGGGCATTGACCTCGACTGACCAATGTTCGTCGAGGGTATACCCCACCTTGGCATCCACCAGCGTGACATCACCGGTATCGAGCTTGCCGTACAGGCTCGCCGGGGTATAAGCGAAGGTGCTGTCGAAGTGACGCACGCCACCGCCGATCTGCAGCCCCTTCAACAGCCCGTCACGAAAACGGTAGGTGCTCCACACCGATGCCTGGTTGCGCGGCACGCCGGTCATCTGGTGGTCTTCATACAGCGAGCCCGCCACGTCCTTGGTTATGCGCGAATCGGTGTAGGTGTAGGCCGCGGTGAGGTTGAGGTTTTCGCTCAGGTCGCTGTTGAGCTCCAGTTCCACACCCTTGGCGCGGCTGGCGCCGATCTGGCGGTAGTCCCCGACGCTTGAGTCGAACAACACATCGTCCTTCTTGCGCAGGTCGTACACCGACGCGGTAAAGGCAGTGTTCCAGCCCTTGGGCTCATACTTGATACCCACTTCGTACTGTTCGCTGGTGGTCGGGTCCAGCGGGCCACTCTTGCTCTCGGTCTGCTGGGTGGGGGCAAAGGCGGTGGAATAGCTGAAGTACGGCGACAGGCCGTTTTCGAACTGGTACATCACGCCGGTCTGCCAGGTGAAATCGCTGTCCCAGCTGTCCATGTCGGCTTGTGCGTTGAGGGTGCCGGCCTTGTTGCGGAACTGGCTGTTGACCCGGTCCAGGCGCCCGCCGAGCAGCAGCACCCAGTTGTCGACCTTGGTTTGCAGCTGGCTGTAGAGGCCGTACATGGTCTGTTCGAGTAAGGCGTTCTGTACGTGTAAAGGCGTGCTTGGCTTGCCATTCCAGACCGGGTTGAACACGTTGATGGTGCCGCCGTTACCGGCATCCCAGTCCTGGTTGAACGAAGTGCGGTCAAGGCTCGCCCCCAGCAGCAGGGTGTGTTCGAACGCACCGCTGTCGAAGTGGCCTTCGAACTGGTTGTCCAGCGAATAGGCGATGGATTTGTTATAGCGGTCGTAGGCCTGGTTATTCAGGGTGGTGCCGAAGCCGCCATTGTCGAGGTTGCCTGGCCACATTTCCTGGCGGTCGATGCGCGACTGCATATAGCGCGAGTTCTGGCGGAACTGCCAGGTGTCGTTGAAGCGGTGGCTGAACTCATAGCCCAGGCTCCAGGTTTCGCGTTCGAAGTTGTCCCAGTCCGGGTTGCCGGACAGCTGGTCCTTGTCGATCTTGCCGTTGGGGTTGTGCAGCAAGGTGCCGGCCGCGGGGTAGCCCAGCTCCATCAAGGTGCGGTCGCGCTGGTAGGTGGCCAGCACGGTCAGGCTGTTGAACTCGTCGAAGTTCAGGGTCAGCGACGGGGCGATGTAGAGGCGGTCATCAGGCTGGTGATCGACCTGGGTATCGGCGTTGCGGCCCATCATTACCAGGCGGCCAAGCACATTGCCTTCATCGTTCAACGGGCCGGAGACGTCGACACCCAGTTGGCGGCGGTTGTGCGAGCCATAGCTCATTTGCACTTCGCCGCGGGCCTCGGCGGTCGGCCGTTTGCTGACCAGGTTGACCACGCCACCTGGGGCGTTTTCGCCGTACAGGATCGAGGTCGGGCCGCGGAACACTTCCACGCGCTCGAGGCCATAGGGTTCGCTGCTGGTGTCGTAGCGGTTGCCTTGCACCCGCAGGCCATCGCGCAGCAGGCCGTAGCCATAGTCGGTGGCGTTGAAGCCACGGATGAAGAACAGGTCGCCGGCCTGGCCGTCACCGCCGGCAAAGGGTGGGGAGAAAATGCCCGGTACATAACCGAGCACTTCGGTGAGGGTCTGCGATTGCTGGTCGTCCATGCGCTGGCGTGTCACCACCGAGACCGAGCGCGGGGTGTCGGCGAGGGCGCTGCTGGTCTTGCTGGCCGTGGCGCTGGAGACGGCACGGTAGCCCGTGTCGCCCTGGCCATTGCTGGCGGCCAGGGTGGCGGCGTTGATGGCGGTGGCATCCAGTTGCAAGGCGTTGCCGTCTTCGACCGGTTGCAGCACATAGCCGCTGCTGCCTTGCGGTACAGCCCGCAGGCCGCTGCCTTGCAGCAGACGGGCCAGCCCTTGGGTGACGCTGTAGCGGCCTTGCAGGCCCTGGCTGGTTTTACCGGCGGCCAATGCGTTGCTGCCGGCCAGGTAGATGCCGGCCTGGCTGCTGAACTGGTTGAGGGCGCTGGTCAGTGAGCCCGGGGCGATGTTGAAGGCAGTCTCGGCATTGATCGCTTGTTCGGCGTGCGCCAAGGTCGCCGGCAGCATTAGCGGTGCAGCGGCACAAAGGGAAAGCGGGGCGGCAAGCGCCAGGCGAAAGGCGGGGTGGAGGGGCGTCGGCATGCTGGTCCCTGAGGTCGATACGGTCAGTTGAGGGAGGTTGTGAGGGGTTAACCGAACGAGATTGGGAAAAGGGAACCGGTTGGTGCGGTTTTTTTGCATGAGGATTGTGGGGGGTATGGCGTTGTTTTTATAGCGCCTGTGAAACCTATCGGCAACCACCGATCAGCCCCACTCCTCACGCCGGCTCGACGCTCACCCACCAGGGCGTCAGCCTTTGCACACGAACCGGCAGGGCCGCCTGCAGCAGGTCGAGTGCGCGGTCGGTATCGTTGAGCGGAAAAGCCCCCATCACCGACAGCTGCGCCACCGCCGGGTGCCAGCCCAGGTGGCCATGGCGATAGCGACCCAGCGTCTGCAACAGCTGCGCCAGGGGCATGTCCTCGGCATTCAGGCGCTGATGAATCCACGACTCGCCCGCGCTCTGCGCCGGGCGCGGCGCGCTGATGCCCAGGGCGGTGAAGACCACCTGCTGCCCGGCCTGGACAATAAGGCGCTCGGCCCGCTGCGCAGTGCACACTTCGACGGCACCGGCGTACACGTCCAGCCGCGTGGTCTCGCCCTGCTGGCACACCGCAAAACGGGTACCCAGGGCTTGCATGCGACCTTGCGCGGTGTCGACAAAAAATGGCCGGCGCGGGTCGGCGGCGGTTTCCACCAGGATTTCGCCAAAACGCAACGTGAGCACGCGGCTCAGCGCAGAGAACTCCAGGTCCACTGCACTCTGGGCGCCCAGCCACAGCTGGCTGCCGTCGGCCAGGCGGGTTTGCCGGGTTTCACCAATGCCGGTGGCAAGGTCGGCACCCCAGCCCGGCAGTGGCGCACCCCGCCAGGCCTGCCAGCCGAGCAGCGAGCTGGCGCCGAGCACCAGCAACGTCTTGAGCCCGGTGCGCCGGCTGAAGCGGTGCGGGTCGTGCTCGCGCAGGGCCCGGCCCGCGGCAGTGCCTTCGGCCTGCAAAGGCGCGAAGCGCTGGCCGACACGTTGCACGTAGTGCCAGGCTGCGCGGTGGTCGCCGTGCTGGTCGAGCCAGTGTTGCCACTGGTGGTGCACCTGCGGGCCGGCGTCCTCGTCCTGCAGTTGCACGTACCAGTGCGCGGCTTCCTGCAAACTGGCGTGGCTGAGTTTCTGTGTGGGTGTGCTCATGGCGTCATTCCACCAGCACGCCGTCGAGTTCGGCTTCAAGGATGGCGCAGTGCAAAAAGGCCTGCGCCAGGTACTTCTTGATCATGCGTTCGCTGACGCCAATGTGCGCGGCGATATCGCGGTAGGCCAGGCCATCGATTTGTGCCAGCAGAAACGCCTGGCGCACCTTGCCGGGCAAGCGCAACAGCATCGCGTCCACCTCGTGCAGGGTTTCGACGATGATCGCTCGCTGCTCGGGGGAGGGCTGCACGGCTTCGGGCTGCAACGCCAGCTGTTGCAGCCAGGCATGCTCCAGCCGCTGGCGCCGCCAGTGGTCCACGCACAGGCCACGGGCGATGGTGGCCAGGTAGGAGCGTTCAGCGCGCTCCCCGTCGAATTGGCGCGGGCGGTTGAGGATGCGCAGGAACGTGTCCTGAACCAGGTCGGCAGCATCGCAACGGCTGCCCAGGCGCCGGTACAAAAAGCCAAGCAACCAGCGCGAATGGCTGTGGTACAGGGTATGGATCGAGGTGTTCAACTCAGGTATCGAAACCACGGCGGCATCCGGCGCGAGCGCGTACTGGTGCGAATGAGAAATGATCGCAATAGTAGGGGTGGCGGAAGAATACTGCAATCGCTGTCGAATATTCCCGCGTGGCTGGGACAACCTGTCGCCTTGACGCGCGGCCCCTCAATTTGTTTGTGCTGGCAATTCAGATACAATCGGAAAAACGTTTCAGCGATGGCGGGTCAATTCGACCATCGGCTGGGCGTTCACTGTTTCTCTTGGCTGCTGACTCCAATGATCAATAACAAGCGCGCGCTGAAGGACAGAATGACACGAGGCCCCGCCTAGGCCTCCCTTACGTGCTAACCATTGGGATTGATCAATGTTCAAGAAAGCTGGCAAGACCTTGCTGGGTCTGGCTGTCGCGGCGAGCGTCATGCAAGCGCACGCGGTAGAAACCAAGAAAGTCGACGTGCTGCTGGTCGGCGGCGGCATCATGAGTTCCACCCTGGCGGTCTGGCTGCACGAGCTGGAGCCGAGCTGGTCGATGGAAATGGTGGAGCGCCTGGACGGTGTCGCCGAAGAAAGCTCCAACGGCTGGAACAACGCCGGTACCGGCCACTCCGCGCTGGCCGAGCTGAACTACACCCCGGAAGACAAAGACGGCAACGTCAACATCACCAAGGCCATCGAAATCAACGAAGCCTTCCAGATCTCCCGCCAGTTCTGGTCGTGGCAGGTGCGTCAGGGCGTGCTGAAGAACCCGCATTCGTTCATCAACAGCACCCCGCACATGAGCTTCGTCTGGGGCGATGACAACATCAAGTTCCTCAAGAAGCGTTATGACGCGCTGCAGGCCAGCCCGCTGTTCCGCCCGATGCAGTATTCCGAGGACCACGCGCAGATCGCCAAGTGGGTCCCGCTGATGATGGAAGGCCGCGACCCTAACCAGAAGCTGGCCGTGACCTGGACGCCGATCGGCACCGACGTCAACTTCGGCGAGATCACCCGCCAGTTCGTTGGCCACCTGAAGACCCAGGACAAGTTCGACCTGAAGCTGTCCAGCGAAGTGCAGGACATCACCCGCAACAAGGACGGCTCCTGGCACGTCGAGTACAAGAACCTGAAGGACGGTACCGAATCGGCCACCGACGCCAAGTTCCTGTTCATCGGTGCCGGTGGCGGCGCGCTGAAGCTGCTGCAGAAGTCGGGCATCCCTGAGGCCAAGGAATACGCCGGCTTCCCGGTGGGCGGCTCGTTCCTGGTGACCGAGAACCCGACCGTTGCCATGCAGCACATGGCCAAGGCCTACGGCATCGCCTCGACCGGCGCGCCACCCATGTCGGTACCGCACCTGGACACCCGCGTGCTGGACGGCAAGCGCGTGATCCTGTTCGGGCCATTCGCGACCTTCTCGACCAAGTTCCTGAAGAACGGCTCGTACCTCGACCTGCTGGGCAGCACCACGCTGCACAACGTGTGGCCGATGACCAAGGTCGGTATCGAACAGTACCCGCTGGTGGAGTACCTCGCGGGCCAGCTGATGCTGTCTGACGACGACCGCTTCGAAGCCCTGCGTACCTACTTCCCGAACGCCAAGAAAGAAGACTGGCGCCTGTGGCAGGCCGGCCAGCGCGTGCAAATCATCAAGCGTGATGCCGAGAAAGGCGGCGTGCTGAAGCTGGGCACCGAAGTCGTGGCCTCCGAGGACCGCACCATTGCTGGCCTGCTGGGTGCCTCGCCAGGTGCTTCGACTGCTGCGCCGATCATGCTGAACGTGCTCGAAACCGTGTTCAAAGAGAAGGTGGCGACACCTGAGTGGCAAGCCAAGATCAAAGAGATCGTGCCGAGCTACGGTACCAAGCTGAATGATTCGGCAGCCGCCACGCAGAAAGAGTGGAACTACACCGCTGAAGTGCTGCAGTTGGAGAAGCCGCCAGTGATCGACGCCAGCGTCGATTTCGGTGCTGCGCCAGGCAAAGCAGTTGAAAGCAAGCCAGAGAACGACATGGCGCTGTAAGCGACACTGTTGTGAACGAAAGCCACGGGGGTGACCTCGTGGCTTTTTTATTGCCTGTACCGGCCTCTTCGCGGGTGAACCCGCTCCCACAGGGTTAAGCACAATACCTGTGGGAGCGGGTTCACCCGCGAAAGGGCCGGTACAGAAAACCGCTGATCGGAAACCCTGGCGGCAGCCAATAAAAACATATTTTGATGCTTAAATTAATCTTGTCAGTCGATCCCCTCCAGGAGGGTGCCGTCATGAACCTCAAGATTGCTGCCTTACTGCTGCTAGCGCTGTTCGCACAGCCGGCATGGAGCCAGAGTTACGCAACCGCTACCCCCGCCGCCAAACCTGCCCAAGCCGGTGCACTGACCACGCGCCTGGCCCTGCGCGACCTGTGGGTCGAGCACATTTTCTGGGTTCGCAACTACGCCGTGGCCAACCAGGCCGGCAATGCCAAGCAAGCCGCAGTCGCTGCCAACGAAGTGGTCGCCGATGCCACCCGCATCGCCAACAGCATTGCGCCGTTGTACGGCCAGACGGCAGCCGACCAGTTGCTCAAACTGCTCGCCGGCCACTGGGGCGCCATCAAGCATTACAGTGACGCCACCGTGGGCAAGGACAAAAAAGGCCAGCAGGCCGCTGTCGATGACCTGACCAGTAACGCCAAGGCGCTTGCAGCGTTCCTGGCCAAGGCCAACCCCAACCTGCCCGAGCAGACCCTGATCACGATGCTCGGCGCCCATGGCGGCCATCATATTGCGCAAATCGACCAGCTTGCCGCTGGCGACTATGCCGGTGAGGCACGCACCTGGGGGATGATGCGCGAGCATATCCTGGCACTGGCGGACGCCTTGACGGCGGCGCTGGTCAAGCAGTTCCCGGACAAGTTCTGATGCT
The DNA here is from genome assembly GCF_022179005.1 of Pseudomonas sp. PAGU 2196. NCBI lineage: Bacteria > Pseudomonadati > Pseudomonadota > Gammaproteobacteria > Pseudomonadales > Pseudomonadaceae > Pseudomonas > Pseudomonas sp. PAGU 2196. The sequence continues at coordinate 107,027 of NZ_BNTL01000022.1, forward strand.
CGAAGGGCTTGGCCGTACCCAACAGGACCTGCTCCATGCATTGCTGCATCAGCCGGCTGGCATGAGCATCGACGACCTGGCGCAGGCCCTGGCCATCACCCGTACCGCGGTGCGTCAGCACCTGGCCGCACTGGAGCGTGACGGCCTGGTGATGCGTGGTGCCACCCGGCCTACCGGGCGCCGCCCGGAGCAACTGCACCAGCTCACCGAGCATGCCCGCGAGCTGTTCCCGCGGCAGTATCCGCTGTTGGCCAATCTGTTGATCGATGAAGTGGCCGGCATCATCGGCCATGACGCCTTGCAGGTGCTGATGCGCCAGTTGGGGCGCAAGCTGGCGGCAGACCTGGAGCGGCAGGTGGTAGATGAGGCGCGCATCGTTCAGCACATGAACACGGCCGGGTATGAGGCAGAGGTGTTCTTTCGCTCAGCCGGGGAGCCGCAGATCGTGGCGCACAATTGCGTGTTCCATCACCTGGCCAAGGCGCACCCCGTGGTGTGCGAGCTGGACCTGGCGCTGATCGGGGCGTTGGGGGGCGCTGAGGTCAGCCATGAAGAATGCATGCTGAGGGGAGGGCTGGTGTGCAGGTTTGCACTGCGTAAGGAACAGACTTGATGCTGGTTGTGCGGGCCTCTTCGCGGGCAAGCCCGCTCCCACACGGTCCTCACTGACTTCAAAGGCAATGCTGTACCTGTAGGAGCGGGCTTGCCCGCAACGAGGCCCGCACAGCAATCACTGCTGCCGCAGAATACACGCCATTAACCCAGGGAACCGTTCGTCGAGCATTTCGCTGCGCAACGAGTTCATGTGGGTCGTGCCGACATTACGCGTATGCACCAACCCCGCATCGCGCAACACGCGAAAATGGTGCGACATGCTCGACTTCGGCCGGCCGCCGTCCAGCTCGCCGCAGCTGGCCTCCGCCACGCCCGCCAAGTGGCGCACGATTTCCATTCGCACGGGGTCGCTCAAGGCGTAAAGCAGGCGCTCGAGGATCAGGTCTTCAGGGTTGGGATGTTTGTAGGCTCGCATGGTCGACATGATAACGGGCCTTTCAATTATTGCCATAGTTCGATTATGATCGAACTATCGTATTCAGATGAACCCGGAGTCCCTCATGTCCGCATTGTTCGAACCCTATACCCTCAAAGACGTCACCCTGCGCAACCGCATCGCCATTCCGCCCATGTGCCAGTACATGGCCGAGGACGGCATGGTCAATGATTGGCACCATGTCCACCTGGCCGGCTTGGCCCGGGGTGGTGCCGGCCTGGTGGTGGTCGAAGCCACTGCAGTCGCGCCGGAAGGGCGCATTACCCCCGGCTGCGCCGGTATCTGGAGCGACGCCCATGCCCAGGCGTTCGTGCCGATGGTGCAGGCGATCAAAGCAGCAGGCTCAGTGCCGGGCATCCAGATTGCCCATGCCGGGCGCAAGGCCAGCGCCAACCGCCCGTGGGAAGGGGACGACCACATCGCCGCCGACGATGCCCGCGGCTGGCAGACCATCGCCCCCTCGGCAATCGCCTTCGGCGCTCACTTGCCGAAAGTACCGCGCGAAATGACCTTGGACGACATTGCCCGGGTCAAGCAGGACTTCGTCGACGGCGCACGCCGTGCGCGCGAGGCGGGCTTTGAGTGGATCGAGCTGCACTTTGCCCACGGTTACCTGGGCCAAAGCTTCTTCTCCGAGCATTCCAACCAGCGTACCGACACCTACGGTGGCAGCTTCGAGAACCGCAGCCGCTTCTTGCTGGAAACCCTGGCAGCCGTGCGTGAGGTGTGGCCGGAGAACCTGCCGCTGACCGCCCGCTTTGGTGTGCTGGAATATGACGGTCGCGATGAGCAGACCTTGGACGAGTCCATCGAGTTGGCCCGGATGTTCAAAGCCGGTGGCCTGGACCTGCTGAGTGTCAGCGTCGGCTTCACCATCCCTGAGACGAACATCCCGTGGGGCCCGGCGTTCATGGGGCCGATTGCCGAGCGCGTACGCCGCGAGGCCGGCCTGCCGGTGACGTCGGCGTGGGGCTTTGGTACGCCGCAGCTGGCTGAAGGCGCGCTGAAAGCCAATCAGCTCGACCTGGTGTCGGTAGGGCGTGCGCACCTGGCGGACCCGCACTGGGCGTACTTCGCGGCCAAGGAGTTGGGGGTGGATAAAGCGTCGTGGACCTTGCCGGCGCCTTATGCGCACTGGCTTGAGCGTTATCGCTGAGTTGCTGATTATTCAGTAGCCTGGGCCGGCCTCTTCGCGGGGCAAGCCCGCTCCCACAGGTACTCCGCTGGCCTTGAGGTTGGCAGTTACCTGTGGGAGCGGGCTTGCCCCGCGAAGAGGCCGGTCCTGATCAAAACCGATCCAACCGATAGGCCTCCATCTGCGGCCCTCTTTCCTGTTCGGCAAGCCGCCCCACCCATTCGGCCGTCACCGCCGCCTGGGTCAACCCCAGGTGCTGATGCCCGAACGCAAGCATCACCCGTCCCCCGCACACCTGGTCGATCACCGGCAAGGAATCCGGCAAGGACGGCCTGAAACCCATCCACGGCGTCGCCCCTTCGGCATCGAGATCTTGCTGGAACAAGCCCTTGCTCAGCCTATGCAGCTGCCATGCCCGCTGCATGCTAGGCGGCGCATCGAGCCCGGCGAATTCCACCGTGCCGGCCAGCCGTAACCCGTCGGCCATCGGCGTCATGATGAACTTGCGCTCCAGCGAGGTGACGGCAAAGGGCAGCCGTTGATGTTCACCCGGCAACATCAGGTGGTAGCCACGTTCGGTGTCCAGCGGCACCCGCTTGCCGGTAAGGGCCGCAGTGAGTTTGGCCGAATGCGCGCCGCAACTGATCAGCACCTGGCGTGCAGTGAACGTGCCTTGGTCGCTGGCCAGGCTGACGCCGCTGCCGTGCAGGTGCCCACCGTCGACGTGCGCCTGGACGAACCGAACCCCACTGGCCTTGGCCGCTTCGAAAAGCTCACAGACCACGCGGTACGGGTCGATGAAATGCCCGGTACGGGGGAAAAACAGCCCGCCCAGGATCGAGCGGCTCAACTGAGGCGCCGTTGCCCGCACGCTGTCGGCCGACCAGTACTCTGCCGGCACCGCCTGCTGTTGCATGCGCGCCTGCAAGGCCGCCAGTGCCTGGCGCGATTCGTTGCGTTCGAACACCAGCAACGACCCCGCTTCCTTGAACAGGTCGCTGCGCCCAATCGAGCCTAACAACCGCTGCCAGGCCGCCAGGCTGCCTTCGTTCAGCGCACGGATGCCAGCCACGCTGCGCTGAAATGGCGCGGGCCGCAGGTTGAGCAGCAAGCGGGTGAACCAGGGCATGGCCTTGGGCAGGTACTTCCAGTCCAGGCGCAGCGGGCCCATCGGGTCCATCAGCATGCTGGGCAGGCGTTTGAGAATCGACAAGTCGGCAATCGGGAACACCTGCTCGGTGGCCAGGTGCCCGGCGTTGCCGAACGAGGCGCCGTGGCCAGGTGGCTGGCGGTCGATCAGCAGCACCCGACGGCCTTGCCTTGCCAGCTGCAGGGCACAGGCGACGCCGACGATGCCGGCGCCGACCACGGCGATATCAGTTTCAGCAGCGTTGAGCGGCTCGACCATGGTTCAGCCTTCCCGCTTGCCGTCGAGCAACCGGCGCAGTTGCAGCGGGTTGCCGTGGCGCAAGGCCTCTGGCAGCAGCCCGTCTGGGAAGTCCTGGTAGCACACCGGGCGCAGGAAGCGCAGGATCGCCGCCGTGCCCACCGACGTGGTGCGGGCATCGGAGGTAGCCGGGAATGGCCCGCCATGGACCATCGCATCGCACACCTCGACCCCGGTCGGCCAACCGTTGACCAGGATGCGTCCGGCCTTGCGTTCCAAGGTCGGCAACAGCGCGCGGGCACTGTCGATGTCGGCCTCGTCCAGTTGTAGCGTCGCGGTCAGTTGGCTTTCCAGGTGCTCGGCCACCTGGCGCACCTGCGCGTCGCTGTCGCACGCTACCACCAGTGAGGCAGCGCCGAAGACCTCGGCTTGCAGCGCCGGGTCGGTCAGAAACGCGCTGGCCTGGGTCACGAACAACTGGGCCTGGCACTGGTTAGGGCCTTGCGCCGGTTGACCGCTGGCGGCGACGTGGGCGTTGTTGTTCTCGGCCAATGCGCCAACGCCCGTTTCATAAGCGCTGAAAATACCGGGGGTGAGCATGGTTTGTGCGGCTGCACGTTGCACCTGCTCGCTGGCGGCGTCGACGAAGCGTTGCAGCGCCGGCCCTTGCCGGGCGATCACCAGGCCAGGGTTGGTGCAGAACTGCCCGGCGCCTTGGGTCAGCGAAGCGACGAACCCTTGCGCCAGTACTTCGCCGCGACGCTGCAGGGCGGCGTCAAACAGGAACACCGGGTTGATCGAACTCATCTCGGCGTACACCGGGATAGGCTCTGGGCGGGCCTGCGCCGCGTGGCACAGGGCGATGCCGCCGCTGCGCGAGCCGGTAAAACCGACGGCTTTGATGCGCGGGTCGCTGACCAGGGCGATGCCCACTTCACGGCCCGCGCCGTACAACAACGAAAACACGCCTTCAGGCAGGCCGCAGTGCTTCACGGCGTGCGCCACTGCCCGGCCCACCAGCTCGCTGGTGCCAGGGTGGGCGCCGTGGGCCTTGACCACCACCGGGCAACCCGCGGCCAGTGCCGAAGCCGTGTCGCCGCCGGCCACCGAGAAGGCCAGGGGGAAGTTGCTGGCGCCAAACACCGCTACCGGCCCTAAGGCCACCTGGCGCTGGCGCAGGTCGGGGCGCGGCAGGGGCTGGCGCTCGGGCAGGGCATTGTCGACCCGCACGTCCAGCCATTCGCCGGCACGTACCACACGGGCGAACGTGCGCAGTTGCGTGCAGGTGCGGCCGCGTTCGCCTTGGATGCGTGCCTTGGGCAGGCCCGTCTCGGCGACGGCGCGGTCGATCAGTGCATCGCCCAGGGCCTCGATCTGTTCGGCGATGGTTTCAAGAAAGTGTGCCCGTTGTTCGAGCGAGGTCTCGCGGTATTCATCGAACGCCGCCCAGGCCAGTGCGCAGGCCTGGGCCACGTGTTCGCCGGTGCCGCCGAGGTAGGCGGGTTCGAGCGCTTGGCCGGTGGCCGGGTCGATGGCGCGCATGGCGTCGCGGCTGCCGGTTACCGGCGTTTGGCCAATCAGCAGGTTGCCTGTCAGGGGCATAGAGCCTCCTTTGGAGTCGGATTCAGGTGCAAGGGTGTAGCGCATACCCTGTGGGAGATCCCCCAGCGGCATTGTGGGAGCGGGCTTGTCCCGCGAAGGGGCCGCGGTGCAGGGCACCGGCTTTGCCGGTGTTCGCGGGGCAAGCCCGCTCCCACGGTTACGCCCACAGTGATCAGGCGACGTTTTGCTCGGCCGACCAGTTGGCGTACCACTGGCGGAACAGCGCGTATTGCTGTTCGGCGTAGTTGCGCTGGGCATCGGTCAGGGCGTCGGTCTCGTTGAAGTGCAGGCTGTACTCGCGGTCGCCGTTGAGCACCATCAGGTGTTTGTAATACAGCACCAGGTCGCAGCCTTCATCGAACGACGACAACACCGCCAGCGCCGCTTCCAGTTCACGGGCCAGGCGCCGGGCCTTGGCATCACCTTTGGCAGCCTGCTTGCTCAGGCTCACCAGTTGCAGCACTTCACGGGGCAGTGCGTTGCCGATCCCGGTGATGGCACCGGTGGCATTGCAGTTGACGAAGCCATGCACCACTTGGGTGTCGACGCCGACCATCAGGGTCACGTCATCGTCCTTGGAGGTGATGTGCTCGGCGGCGTAGCGCAGGTCGGCGCCACCGCCAAATTCCTTGAAGCCGATCAGGTTCGGGTATTCGCGGCGCAGTTCGAAGAACAGGTCGGCACGGGTGGCAAAGCCGTAGTACGGGCTGTTGTAGATGACTGCCGGCAGTTTCGGCGCGGCGGCCAGGATGGCCGAGAAGTGGTGCTTCTGGGCGATCAACGAAGCGCCGCGGGACAGTACACGCGGGATCACCATCAGGCCGGCCGCGCCAACTTCGGCGGCATGGGCCGCGTGGGAAACCGCTTCACGGGTATTCACCGCGCCGGTGCCGACGATGGTCGGGATGCCGGCAGCCACCAGGCGCGCCACGCCTTCTTGGCGTTCGGCCTCGGTCAGCAGCGGCCAGTCGCCCATCGAGCCGCAGTACACCACGGCGCTCATGCCGGCTTCGATCAGCTCGCGGCCTTTGCGTACCAGGGCGTCGAAGTCCGGTTTACGCGCGGCGGTGCAGGGGGTCATCAGGGCAGGCATGCAGCCGGTGAAGATGTTGTCGCTCATGGGTGTCACTCCTTGCAGTATTCAGTCTGGGTTGCGAATAAAAAGGCCTGGGCAGGTCAGATGCCCCAGGCGAAAGGATCCTGTTCGTCGATCAGCAGGGTGCTGTCGGCGGTCATGTAGGCGCGGCCGGTGATGAACGGGCGAATGCGCTCGCCCTCGCGCTGGTAGCGGCCCTGGAACTGGCTGCCGGTGATGCTCGCCTGGACCCAGGTCTGGCCTTCTTCGAGCTTGCCGTCGGCGGCCAGGCAGGCCAGCTTGGCGCTGGTGCCCGTGCCGCAAGGGGAGCGGTCGTAGGCCTTGCCGGGGCACATGACGAAGTTGCGGCTGTCGGCGTCGGGGTCGTCGGCAAACAGCTCGACATGGTCGATCGGCTCGCCGTTTTCGCCGGTGATGCCCTGGGCCTCCAGGGCCTTGAGCATCGCCCAGGTGTAGTCGGTGAGCGCTTCGACGTTGTCCAGCTCGATGCGCTGGCCATGCTCGGACACCAGGAAGAACCAGTTGCCGCCCCAGGCGATATCGCCGTGCACCACGCCATGGCCCGGTACCTCGACCGGCACCTGTTGGCGATAGCGGTAGGCAGGCACGTTGCCTACGGTGACCGCGCCGTCTTCATGCAAGGTGGCGCTCACCTGGCCGACCGGCGTGTCGACCGTGTGCACACCTGGCGCGATCAGCCCCAGGTGCTGCAGCGAGGCGATCAGGCCGATGGTGCCGTGGCCGCACATGTTCAGGTAGCCGGCGTTGTTGAAGAAGATCACCCCGCACGTGGCGTCTTCCGAGACCGGTGGGCAATACAGCGCACCGACCAGCACATCGTTGCCGCGAGGCTCCAGCAGGCAGGCGCGGCGCCATGGGTCGTGCAGTTCGCGCAGTTCGTCGCGCTGTTCGGCCATGGTGCGGCCATTGAGCGGTGGGAAGCCTTTCATCACCAGGCGGGTCGGTTCGCCGCCGGTATGCGAGTCGATGACGTGAATGTGTTTCATGGGCAGGTCCCTTGAATGGTGGCCGAGGTCAGGAGGCGACAGCGGCAGGGCGGTGGCCCAGGTGTGTGTCGGCGGTGGCTTCGCTCTCGTCTTCACCATCCAGGCGCACCAGGTGCGCCGGCACGCCGGTCGCAGCGCCCCAGTAGTAAATGCCCAGGGCACAGGCGGCCACGACCACGGTGTCGAACGGGTGGCCGATCACGCCCAGGCCGCCGAAGCTGCCGAGCCAGGACAGCAGGATGGTCACGGCGTAGAAACCGATCAGCCAGGCCGACGAGCGCACTTGCTGGCCGATGGACAGGTGCTGGGTTGGCACGAAGCGGGCGCACAGCAGGTAAAGCACGAACATCACGATTTGCAGGGCCAACAGCCACGACACGGTGTTCCAGCCCGACCAGTAGACGATCAGCGCGGCGATGATGAACGACAGCGGGCCGAGCACGCTCATGCCCTTGACGCGGAACGGGCGCGGCATGTCGGGTGCGTTGCGGCGCAGCGCGGCGACGGTGACCGGGGCCACGGCATAGCTCAGTACCAGTGCCGCCGAGACCACGTTGATCAGCGCTTCCCAGGACGGGAACGGCAGGGTCCAGAACACCGACAGGGCAAAGGTCAGCCACAGCGCCGGGCGGGGGATGCCGGACTGCTCGTCGATGCGGGTGAAGACTTTGAAGAAGGTCCCGGTCTGCGCCCAGCCATAGATCACCCGCGGGGTGGCGTTCATGTAGATGTTGCCGCAACCGCTTGGCGAGATGACCGCGTCGGCCACCACCAGGTAGGCCAGCCAGCCCACGCCCAAGGCCAGGGCGATGTCGCGGTAAGGCAGGGCGAGTTCCTTCGTCACACCGGCCCAGCCGTTGGCCAGCATTTCGGTCGGCACGCTGCCGAGGAAGGCCAGTTGCAGCAGGGCGTAGATCGCGGTGGACAACAGCACCGACAGGATCAGCGCGATTGGAATGGTGCGCTGCGGGTTCTTCACTTCACTCGCCACCGAAATGATCGGTGTCAGCCCTAGGTAAGCGAAAATGATGCCACCCGCCGAGACGGCCATTTCCACACCGGACAGGCCGAACGGCGCAAAGCCTTGGACCTCGAAATTTGCCGGTTTGAAGAAGGTGAACAGCACACCGATCACCAGCAACGGCACGATGAACTTGAACACGCTGACCAGGTTGTTGGCTTTGGCGAAGGTCTTGACGCTGCGGTAGTTGAGCAGAAAGAACAGCCCCAGCAGCGCGAACTGCACCAGCCAGCCGAGCACGCTCGGGTCACTGGACCCGGCCTTGGTCAACTCGGGGAACCAGGCCGCGGCGTATTGCCGTGACGCGACCACTTCGATGGCGATCAGGCTGGAAAACGCGATCAGCGTGATGAAGCCCATCAGGTAGCCAAGCAGCGGGCCGTGGGAGTACACCGGGTAGCGCACCACGCCACCGGCGCGGGGCAGGGCGGCGCCGAGCTCGCAGTAGACGATGCCCAGCAACAGCACGGCGAAACCGCCGAGGAACCAGGACAAAATACCGGCGGGGCCAGCGATGGCCGAGACGTGGCTGGCGGCGAACAGCCAGCCGGAGCCGAAAATGGCGCCTAGGCCGATGAAGGTGAGGTCGAGCAATGAGAGCTGTTTTTTGAATTTGCCTGACATGGGTGCGCCTTTTTGTAGGTTTTGGATAGGCAGGTCTGATGTCACGAGGTGCGGCTTTTTGGGCCGCGCTCTTGTAGGTCTTGGGCGGCTTGCGTGGGGCATAGAGTGGACCGATCTGGGCATCGGTTCTTGATGGTTTTCTGCAGGGTGGATGACGAAATCGGCACAGTTGCAGAAAAGTAGTGGCGGGGTGGTGGGCTCGTGGATAGGCTGAAAGCCATACCGCATAAGGGCTTGGGAGATGCAGTGCCAGTGCCGGCCTCTTCGCAGCACAAGGCTGCTCCTACAAGGCAGTGCGGTCCCTGTAGGAGCAGCCTTGTGCTGCGAAGAGGCCAGTAAAGCCATTAGAGATCAACCCGATGACCGCCCCTTCTCTGGCAACCCTGTACCAGTCCTTGGACCAGCACCGCCCCGCCACCCTGGAGGCCCTGCTCGCCGGGGTCTCCCTGCTGCTGCCGATCCTCGACGCGATCCCCAACGCCGCGATCTTCATCAAGGACGCCGACGCCCGCTACGTGCTGGCCAACAACACCCTGGTCCAGCGCTGCGGCCTCAAGCGTTTGCAACCCTTGCTGGGCAAGACCAGCGCCGAGGTCTTCCCGGCACAACTGGGCCCCGGCTACACCGAGCAGGACCGTCGCGTACTCAAGGATGGCTTGGTGCTGCAAGACCAGCTCGAACTGCACCTGTACGGCAGCCGCGAACCGGGTTGGTGCCTGACCCACAAGCGGCCCTTACTCAACCCCGACGGCGCAATAATCGGCCTGGTGGGCATCTCGGTCGACCTGCAGTCAGCCGCCGACACCCACCCCGCTTACCAGCGCCTGGCAGCTGTGGATGAGCACATTCGGCGGCATTTTCACCAACCCATCAGCATGGGCGAACTGACCCGCATCGCGGGTATTTCCGTGGCGCAGCTGGAGCGCTATTGCAAGCGGGTGTTCCACCTCACGCCACGGCAGATGATCCACAAGGCGCGGCTGGAGCATGCCCATCGCTTGCTGCACAGCGACTTGCCAATCACCGAGGTGGCGATGCAGTGCGGCTTCACCGACCACAGCGCTTTCAGCCGCCAGTTCAAGCAATTGACCGGGTTCACCCCGCGCCAATACCGCCAGGCGACGGCCACTCAGGAGGGTTGAAACAGCGCGCGCGCCTCGTCAAAGCATTGCTCGGCAATCGCCGAACGCGGCTCGCTGCGGCGCAGCAGCAGGCCCACCGGGCTGTGGATGCTGGCGTCGACGATAGGCAGGATACGCATGTGGTCGCTCAAGTCTTCCAGCCCGCAATCCAGTGGCATGATCGCGCAGCACACGCCGGTGCTGATGGCTTGGATCAGCTGGAAGCTCGAGTCGCTTTCCAGCACGGCGTTGGGTTCCAGGCTGCGGCTGCGAAAGCTCAGGTCCAGCGATTGACGGTAGTGCATGCCTTTGCTCAGCAAGCCCAGTGGTATATCGCCGAGGTCTTCCCAACGCAGGGTGTCGGCCTGGAACTGGAAGTGCCGGGTATCGTGCAGCAGGCCCATGGTGGTGGTGCCCAGCTCGATCACTTCGAAGAAGCTGGCATTGACTTGGTCGAGGTAGCAGATGCCCAGGTCGAGCTGGTTGCGGCTCAGGCCATCCATGATCTGCTCGGTGCTGTGCGAGCTGATCTGGAAGTGCAGCTCGGGGTATTTTTCGCGCAGCGGCAACAGCAATTGCATCGGGTTGAAGCTGGCCAGCGGCACGGTGCCCAGGCGTAGGCTGCCGACCACCTGGCCGCGGCAACTGGCGGCTTCGGCTTGCAGGCCGTCGTGGGCCGCCAGCAGCGTGCGGGCCCAGGCCAGAATGCGTTCGCCGGCTTCGGTGAACCCTTCGAAGCGCTGGCCGCGTTTGACCAGCACCAGGTCCAGTTCGTCTTCCAGGTTGCGCAGGCGCATCGACAGCGTCGGCTGGGTGATGTGGCACAGCGCTGCGGCCTGGCCAAAATGGCGGGTCTGGTCGAGCGCGATGAGGAACTTGAGTTGCTTGATGTCCATGGGAGTGCCTGGCGTCTGGTTATGCTGACCTTAACCAAGTCAGCGATAGATGTCATTGATCACCCGGTACGCCATATCGATTGGACGCCCCCCGGCCGTGCCTCTAGCGTGGTGACAATGCCCTTTCAGGAGTAGCCTACCGTGAGCGTCAAACCCGATGCGGTCTTCGTACCGCTCAACATCGCCGTACTGACCGTCAGTGACACCCGTACCTACGACAACGACACCTCCGGTGAGCTGCTGGCCAGCCGCTCGGTGGAAATCGGCCATCGCCTGGTGGCGCGAGCGCTGCTCAAGGACGACCTGTACAAGATCCGCGCCCAGGTCGCCACCTGGATCGCCGACGAGCAGGTGCAGGTGGTACTGATCACCGGCGGTACCGGCTTCACCGGGCGTGACAGTACGCCTGAAGCCGTTGAATGCCTGTTGGACAAACGTATCGATGGCTTTGGTGAGCTGTTCCGGGCGTTGTCCATTCTCGATATCGGCACATCGACTATTCAGAGCCGGGCATTGGCCGGGCTCGCCAACGGTACCTTGGTGTGCTGCCTGCCAGGCTCGACCGGGGCTTGCCGCACGGCGTGGGAAGGGATCCTGGCCGAGCAACTGGATGCGCGCCACCGGCCGTGCAACTTCGTGCCGCACCTGAAGCCTGTCGAGGCTTGCGCAAGCCGCGGTTAATGCCCTGGCTGTGCTGGCCTTTTCGCGGGCAAGCCAGCACAGGCAGCAAAAGTATCAGCTCAACACATACCCCACCGGCTCCAATGCCGGTGGCAGCGGCTCAACCCCCAACCCCGCCAGCACATCGCGCTCCACGGTGCGCACCAGCGCATCGGTAGGCAGGTCGTTCTCATCGCGCCCAAACGGGTCTTCCAGTTCGTTGCCAATCGCATCCAGCCCAAAAAACGTATAGCCGACGATGGTGGTGAACAGCGGCGCCAACCAGCCCAGCGGTTCAGCCAGGGCGAACGGCAGCAGCAGGCAGAAGATGTAGATGGTGCGGTGCAGCAACAAGGTATAGGGGAACGGCAACGGCGTGCCTTTGATCCGCTCGCAGGTGGCCTGCACTTCGGTCAGCCCCACCAGCCGCTGTTCCAGCACGCTGTAGCGCCAATCGCTGATCTGCCCCTGTTGCGCCAGCCGTGAGCAGTGCCCGCCGACTTCGCGCAAGATCGTGTCGCACACATTGTGCGGGCTGATCGCATTGGGGTTGGCCAGCCAAGGCCGGGCGGCCGCCAGGTCGTCCTCGTTGCGCAGCCGGGCGTTGAGCGCATGGGCAAAGCCGCACAGGCTGCGCAACAGTTCGGCACGCAGTGCCGGGTCGGCGATCACCACGCTTTCGCGCACGAACGAACGAGTCTCGATGATCAGCTTGCCCCAGGCCTTGCGGCCTTCCCACCAGCGGTCGTAGCAGGCGTTGTTGCGAAAGCTCATGAAGATCGACAGCGACAGGCCCAGCAAGGTGAACGGTGTGGCGCTGACCGGGTAGAAAAATGCCGGATAGTGGCGCTCGACCAGCACGATCAGTGCGGCCAGCAGGGTGACCATCAGGCAGCGCAGGGCGATGCGTTTGACGATCGACCCCTTGAGGGTGAACAGCACGCGCAGCACATCGGGGCGGGGGTGGACGATCATGGAAATCCAGAGGTGGCTGTTCAGCCGCCGGTCATGTTCATGAAACGCAGGATCTGCACGTCACCCCCCACCTCGAAATGATGGCGGTAAGGCTTGAGGTGCAAGGAGTCGCGGATGGCGTTTTCCAGGCGCTCGGCGTTGCCTAGGTGGGCACGCAGGACCTGCTTGAGGTCCACCGAATGCTCGTTGCCCAGGCACAGCAGCAGGCGGCCTTCGACGGTCAGGCGCACGCGGTTGCAGGTGGCGCAGAAGTTATGGCTGTGCGGCGAAATGAAGCCGACCCGGGTGTGCGCCGCTTCGGCCAGGCGCCAGTAGCGTGCCGGGCCTTGGGACGATTCGGTGGACTCGATCAGGGTGAACTGCTCGGCCAGCCGGTCGCGCACCTCGTCACTGGAGTAGAACGACTCACCACGCTGGTGTTCGCTGATGTTACCCAGGGGCATTTCTTCGATGAAGGTGATGTCCAGCTCGCGGTCGATGGCAAAGCGCACCAGGTCGACCAGTTCGTCATCGTTGCGGCCCTTGAGCACTACGCAGTTGAGCTTGGTCTTGCGAAAGCCTGCCTGGCGCGAGGCGTCGATGCCGGCGATCACCTGGTTGAGGTCGCCGGTGCGGGTCAGTTGCTTGAAGCGCCCGGGGTCCAGGCTGTCGAGGCTGATATTCAGGCGCGAGACGCCGGCGTCGAACAGCGGTTGGGCCAGGCGCCCGAGTTGCGAGCCGTTGCTGGTCATGCACAGTTCGCGCAGGCCGGGCAGGGCGGCGATGCGCCCGCACAGCTCGACGATGCCCTGGCGCACCAGCGGCTCGCCACCGGTCAGGCGGATTTTGCGGGTGCCCAATGCGACGAAGCGCTCGGCCACCTGGAACAGTTCTTCGAGGCTGAGGATCTGCTGGCGCGGCAGGAACTGCATGTCTTCGGCCATGCAGTACACGCACCGGAAGTCGCAGCGGTCGGTGACCGACATCCGCAGGTAGTCGATTTTCCGGTTGAAGCCGTCGATCAGGGCCCGGCTGTTCTGTTCCACGATTGCGCTCGAATGGGATGGACTCAGCTCCAAGCTATAACCTGGCCGCACCCCCGTCAAATTGCTTTCCCCGACTGGTTGATCAATCTGCTCTATCACGGCTGCAGGCCCCGGCATGTATGGGAGATTTCCCCTGTAGGAGCAGCCTTGTGCTGCGAAGAGGCCATTGCAGCCACAGCTTCTCGGCTAGCCAAACCGGCCTCTTCGCAGCACAAGGCTGCTCCTACAGGACGCGATCTGGATTGTCAGTGCTGGCCCATGATCGAAACGGCTTATCAGCCCGTAAGATCTTTCGATTGGACGCTTGTGCCCCACGCTCAATAGTCTGGAAAAAACACCGAGCGTGAGGATTCACCGCATGAGCCAGGACGAACATATCAGGGACTACAAAGGCGCCGCCGCCGGCTGGGGGGCGCTCAAGAGCGTGACCAAAAGCTGGCTGGGCAGCGAAAACGCCTTCAAGAACCTGCGGGCCATGCTCAAGACCAACCAGAACGGCGGCTTCGACTGCCCCGGCTGCGCCTGGGGCGAATCGCCGGAAAACGACATGGTCAAGTTCTGCGAGAACGGCGCCAAGGCGGTCAACTGGGAAGCCACCGGTCGCTCGGTAGACCCCGCATTCTTCGCCAAATACAGCGTCAGTGCGCTGGCCGAACAGACCGATTACTGGCTCGAATTCCAAGGCCGGCTGACCCACCCGATGCGCTACGACGCGGCCACCGATCACTACGTCGAAACCTCCTGGGAAGAGGCCTTCGCCCTGGTTGCCAAACACCTGCAGGCGCTCGATTCGCCCGACCAGGCCGAGTTCTACACCTCGGGGCGGGCCAGCAACGAAGCGGCGTTTTTGTACCAGCTGTTTGTCCGCGCCTACGGCACCAACAACTTCCCCGACTGCTCGAACATGTGCCACGAGGCCAGCGGTGTGGGCATGTCGGAAACCCTCGGCGTGGGCAAGGGCACCGTGGTGTTCCATGACCTGGAACTGGCCGACGCCATCTTCGTCATCGGCCAGAACCCCGGCACCAACCACCCGCGCATGCTCGAACCGCTGCGCGAGGCGGTCAAGCGTGGTGCCCAGGTGGTGTGCTTCAACCCGCTGAAGGAGCGTGGCCTGGAGCGCTTCCAGCACCCGCAACACCCGTTCGAAATGCTCAGCAACGGCTCCGAACCGACCAACACCGCGTACTTCCGCCCGGCCCTGGGCGGCGACATGGCGGCCATGCGTGGCATCGCCAAGTATTTGCTGCAATGGGAACGCGAGGCCCAGGCCAAGGGTGAACCGGCGGTGTTCGACCATGCCTTCATCGCCGACCACACCAGCGGCGTCGACGCCTACCTGGCGGCGGTGGATGCCACCTCCTGGGCGCATATCGTCGAGCAGTCGGGCCTGACCCAGGCCGAGATCGAGCTGGCAGCGCGCATGTACCGCAAGGCCGAGCGGGTCATCATGTGCTGGGCCATGGGCGTCACCCAGCACCGCCATTCGGTGCCCACCGTGCAGGAAATCGTCAACCTGCAACTGCTGCGGGGCAACGTTGGCAAACCCGGTGCTGGCCTGTCGCCGGTGCGTGGCCATAGCAATGTGCAGGGCGACCGCACCATGGGCATCGACGAGAAGCCCAAGGCCGGGCTGCTCGATGCCCTGGAAAAACGCTTCCAGTTTCGTGTGCCCCGTGCCCATGGGCATAACGCGGTGCTGGCGATCAAGGCCATGGAAGAAGGGCAGGCCAAGGTCTTCATCGCCCTGGGCGGTAACTTCGCCCAGGCTACCCCAGACACCCCTCGGACCCACGCGGCCCTGCGCAACTGCGCATTGACCGTGCAGATTTCCACCAAGCTCAACCGTTCGCACTTGGTCACCGGCCGTGATGCGCTCATCCTGCCGTGCCTGGGGCGAACCGAGATCGACCTGCAGGCCGACGGGCCGCAGGGCGTGACCGTGGAGGACACCTTCAGCATGGTGCACATCTCCCACGGCCAATTGCGCCCGCGCTCGCCACACTTACGTTCGGAGCCGGCCATCGTGGCCGGCATGGCCCAGGCGACCTTGGGCAAGCAACCGATCGATTGGGAATATGCCATTGCCGACTACAGCCGCATCCGTAGCATGATCGCTGATGTGATCCCCGGCTTTACCGACTTCAACGAGCGCTTGCAGCACCCGGGTGGCTTCCACCTGGGCAACAACGCGGCGGATCGCACGTGGCGTACCGCCACCGGCAAGGCGCGTTTCAGTGCCAGCCAGTTGCCGCAGCAACTGGTCAATGCCCAGGTGCTGGCCCGTGGCGACAAACCGGACCTGATCCTGCAGACGTTGCGTTCGCACGACCAGTACAACACCACCCTGTATGGCCTGGATGACCGCTACCGTGGGGTGTTTGGCCTGCGTGAGGTGGTGTTTGTCAATGAGGCCGACATCCGTCGCCTGGGGTTCGAGCCTGGCGAGCACGTGGACTTAGTGTCGTTGTGGGAGGACGGGCGCGAGCGGCGGGTGTCCGGGTTCCGCCTGGTGGCGTACGACGTGCCGCAGGGGCAGGCCGCGGCGTATTACCCGGAGACCAACCCGCTGGTGCCGCTGGAGAGTTATGGCGAGGGGACGTATACGCCGACCTCGAAGTTCATCGCGATCAGGGTAGAGAAAGCCAAGGCGGGGATCCGGATCGAGGCGCGGTCTCTGTAGGAGCGGCCTTGCGTCGCGAAAGGGCCGCGCAGCGGCCCCAGGTTTTCAGCTTCGCGGCATAAATTGTTGGGGCCGCTTCGCGGCCCTTTCGCGACGCAAGGCCGCTCCTACAGACGATCGCGCTAGGGCCGGTGCACCGGGTAAGCGGTGGTGTACTTCATCTGCTCCATGGCAAAACTCGACGTAATGTTGGAAAGCCCGTCGGTGCGGGTGATCAGCTTCTTGTAGAACCGGTCATAGGCGGCAATGTCACCCACCACCACCCGCAGCATGTAATCCCAATCCCCCGACATGCGGTAAAACTCCATCACCTCCTCGAAACCGGTCACCGTCGCGGCAAACTGCTCCAGCCAGGCGCTGTCGTGGCGCTGGGTCTTGAGCTGGACGAACACGGTCAGGCCCAGCCCGAGGCGCGTGGGGTCGAGCAGGGCGACGCGGCCAAGGATGTAACCCTCTTCTTCCAGCCGTTTGACCCGCTTCCAGCAGGGCGTGGTGGACAGGTTTACCGCCTCGGCCAGGTCCTTGAGGGAAATGGACGCGTCGCGCTGCAGCAAGGTGAGGATGTGTTGGTCGAAATTGTCCATGTCGATTACAGGCTGGCCAGAGAATGATTTTCTCCAGATTACTGCAAAACCGGAAAAATGTGTGACCCCCGTTGCGCGTCCTTGCCGCCGGCAATGGTTGTGCGATAGTTGCAGGCTTACCTCAGTCAATGGACCGGATCATGTCCGACAAGCCGCGTAATTTCGCCACCCGTACCATCCACGCCGGCGAGCAGGATAGCGTTGCCGACAACGCGATCTTCCCGCCCATCTACACCGCCAGTTCGTACATCAAGCGCAGCTTGGACGACAACCCCGAGTATGCCTACAGCCGCGTCGGCAACCCGACCCGGCATGCTTACGAGAGCTGTGTCGCGGCGCTGGAAGAAGGTGCCGGCGCGGTGGCCTGCGCCTCCGGCGTGAACGCCACGGCGACGGTGCTGGAGCTGTTGCCCAAGGATGCCCACGTGGTGGTGATGAACGGCGTCTACGGCGGCACCTTCCGTATTCTGGAGGACTACCGCAGCCACACATCGGGGCTGACCACCACTTACGTCGACCTCAACGACGTGCAGGCTGTGGCCGCGGCGATTCGCCCAGAAACCCAGCTGATCTGGATCGAGTCCCCGACCAACCCCTTGCTGCACCTGGTCGACATCAAGGCGGTCTGCGACCTGGCGCGGTCGCGCGGTATCCTCACCTGCATTGACAACACCTTCTGCTCGCCCTGGAACCAGCGCCCGATCACCCTGGGCGTGGACCTGGTGATGCACTCGGCAAGCAAGTACATCGGCGGCCATTCCGACCTCACCGGCGGTGTGGTGGTGGCCGCCAACGACGCGCTGCTGGCGCGGCTGCGCAAGATCAGCATGGCGGTCGGGGCGATCCAGGGGCCGTTCGACTGCTACCTGGCCCTGCGTGGCCTGAAAACCTTGGATGTACGCATGGAGCGCCAGTGCGCCAATGCCCTGCAGGTGGCGCGTTTTCTCGAAAGCCATCCGCAGATCGAGCAGGTGTTTTACCCGGGGCTTGAAAGCCACCCCCAGCATGCGCTGTGCAAGCGCCAGATGCGTGCGGGCGGGGCCGTGGTGGCCATGAAGGTCAAGGGTGGCGACCGGGCGGCGCTCAATCGCCTGGTCGAGGCGCTGCAGATCTTCGTCCTCGCCGATTCGCTGGGCGGTGTGGAGAGTATGATCAACCACTCCTGGAGCATGTCGCACAACTCCCTGAGCCCGGAACAGAAGGGCGAGATGGGCATCAGTGAGAACTTGCTGCGGCTGTCGGTGGGGATCGAGGAGTATCGGGACCTGATCGAAGATCTGGATACGGCGTTGAAGGCGTCGGCTAGCGTATAAAAGCGGCTGGCCCTATCGCCGGCTTGCTGGCGATAGGGCCGGTTGATTCAGCAGAAACCCCTCAAGATTTCGGCGGATGAATGATCCGTTCGATCTTGTCCTTGATCAGCAGCCGCTCCTTGCGCAGTCGGGTGACGGTGTCATCGGTGCTGGCGTTACCTTCAGCGGCCAGCACTTCCTTGTCTTTGGCGTTGTACTCCTTGTGCAGTTTGTGCAGGTCATGGTCTTTGTCGATGCGCGTCTGGAAATCCTCGGCAGTGATGTTCAGGTCAGCGAGCAGATCATGCGGAACGGGCATTTCTTCACCTCTCTTGGCGGTTGGCGAACGGTCCTGACCTCTGAGGATAGCCGCCTTTGCGCAGGTGGGGAGCTGGGGGTGGCCGGCGCAGCCTTCTCGCAACCGGGCAGCACACTTGGCCTGCCAGGCTGAATGGCGGCTGAATAAACTTCATTTAATGTTGGAAAAACGCCATCTCACGGTTTTGTTGGCGTCTTTTTCACGAAAAATTGATGGTGGCCTTTCTAGAGTTCAGCCAACTTTTCGCGGTGCCGCACAGGCCCGTGGGCTGATAATCACTCTTGATTGCGAACACTGATGCTCAACTTTAAATCCCTGCGGACTGAATGGGTCACGCTGCTGGCCAGCCTGTACCTGCTGATCGGCTTCAATTTCTTTCTCTGGCAGCACCTGGAGCAAGTGGTTCCGCCAGGGTTGGCGGGGCTTTGGCTGAGCCTGGCGTTTGCCGTGCTGATGCTGTTCGCATTCAACCTGATTTTGACCTTGTTTGCCTTCCGGTATGTATTAAAGCCGGTACTTATTGTGCTGTTCATGAGTGGCGCGGGTGTTGCTTACTTCATGAATCAGTACGGGGTGCTTATTGATGCCGGCATGTTCCGTAACATGGCAGAGACCAATGTTGCGGAAGTGCGCGACCTGATGTCGTTTAAGTTTGCCGCTTATATACTGTTGCTGGGCGTATTGCCCTCGGTCTTGCTGTGGAAAACACCGATCGCCTACCGCGCCTGGCACCGTGAGCTGTTGGGCAAGCTGGTGGTCAGCGGCGCCTGTGTGGTCGCCCTCGGGTCTGTGGCGTTGGTCAACTACCAGGGCTTGTCGTCACTGTTTCGCAATCACCACGAACTGCGCCTGATGCTCACCCCGAGCAATATCGTGGGTGCCTCCATTGGTTATGTCAGCGAACGCGTCGGTACAGCGGCCAGGCCCTTCCAGAGTTATGGCACGGATGCGAAACGTGATGCCGCCTGGCAGCACCATGAGCGCAAGTCGTTGACGGTGCTGGTCGTCGGTGAAAGTGCGCGGGCAGACCATTTCGGTGTGCTCGGTTATGACCGCGACACTACTCCTAACCTGGCCAAGGAGCAGGGCCTGCTGGCCTTCTCCGATGTGCATTCGTGTGGGACTGAAACCGCCGTGTCGGTGCCCTGCATGTTCTCGGGCATGCCGCGCAAGGACTACGACGCGCGCGTGGCGAAAAACCGCGAAGGGCTGCTGGATATCCTGCAGCGGGCAGGCCTGGCCGTGCAGTGGCGCGACAACCAATCGGGCTGCAAGGGCACCTGTGATCGGGTGCAGTTCATCGATGTCAGCAACCTCACCGACCCGGCGCTGTGCGCCAACGGCGAATGCCATGACGAGATCCTGTTGCAGGGCCTGGGCGAGCTGATCGACAACCTCGACAAGGACACCGTGCTGGTGCTGCACCAGATGGGCAGCCACGGCCCCGAGTACTTCAAGCGCTACCCCAACGCCAGCGAGCGCTTCACCCCGGTGTGCCAGAGCAATGCGCTGAACCAGTGCAGCGAGCAGGAAATCATCAACGGCTACGACAACACCCTGGCCTACACCGACAAGGTGCTGGCGTCGCTGATCGACACGTTGCGCAGCAAACAGGACAAGGTCGACACAGCGATGATCTACCTCTCCGACCACGGTGAGTCGCTGGGTGAGTACAACCTGTTCCTGCACGGCACCCCTTACGCCATCGCCCCGGAGCAGCAGAAGCACGTGCCACTGCTGACCTGGTTCTCCGACAGCTACAAAGAGGACTTTGGCCTGGACACCGACTGCCTGGCCAAGCTCAGCGATGCGCCGCTGTCCCAGGACAACCTGTTCCACTCGATGCTCGGCCTGTTGCAGGTGCGCACCGAGGTCTACCAGCAATCGTTGGACATGTTCGCCAGCTGCCGGCCGTGGCTGGCCGCCAAGCGCTGACGCGCATGGCTTTTACACCACCGTTTATCTATTCCAGGGATGGCGCAGGTTTCACCCGCAGTGCCCGCGCCGTATATACTGCGCGCCAATGTTAGTGGGAGAGCCTCGTGGCCATCGAAATTCACTGGATCCGTGACGACCAGACCCTGGCCGACCTCTGCCGAAAGTGGCGCCAACTGCCCTTCGTAGCGCTCGACACCGAATTCATGCGGGTAGACACGTTCTACCCCAAGGCGGGGCTGATCCAGATTGGCGACGGTCAACGTGCCTTTCTGATCGACCCACTGCTGATCAAGAACTGGCAGCCGCTGGGCGAGCTGCTTGAAGACAGCGGCGTGGTCAAGGTGCTGCACGCCTGCAGCGAAGACCTCGAAGTGCTGCTGCGCCTGACCGGCAAGCTGCCACAGCCACTGTTCGACACGCAGTTGGCCGCCGGTTACCTGAACCTGGGTTTCTCCATGGGTTACTCGCGCCTAGTCCAGGACGTGCTGGGGCTCGAGCTGCCCAAGGGCGAAACCCGGTCTGACTGGCTGCAACGCCCGCTGTCCGACACCCAGGTCAGCTACGCCGCCGAAGATGCCGTGCACCTGGCTGAGCTGTTCATCGCGCTGCGCCCGCGCCTGTCCGATGACAAGTACGCTTGGGTGCTGGAAGACGGCGCCGAGCTGGTGGCCCAGCTGCGCCGGGAAGTCGAGCCCGAGAGCCTGTACCGCGACGTCAAGCTGGCCTGGAAGCTGGCGCCCCAGCAGCTGGCCGTGTTGCGCGAGCTGTGCGCCTGGCGTGAGCGCGAAGCGCGCAACCGCGACGTGCCGCGCAACCGCATCCTCAAAGAGCACTCGCTGTGGCCGATGGCCAAGTCCCAGCCCTCTAACTTGTCGGCCTTGGCCAAGATCGACGAGATGCACCCGCGCACCATCCGCCAGGACGGGGAGTTTCTCGTCCAGCTGATCAAGCGTGCTGCCAGCCTGCCCGCCGATCAGTGGCCGCAGGTTTTGCCTGAGCCCTTGCCGATCGAAGCGGCCGGTATCCTCAAGCAGCTGCGCGCCATCGGCCAGGCCGAAGGCGAGCGCTTAGGCATTGCCCCCGAGCTGATGCTGCGCAAGAAAACCCTGGAAGCGCTGCTCAAGAGCGGCTACCCCAATGGCCCCTATCAACTGCCCGATTCGCTGCGCGGCTGGCGTCGCGAGCGCATGGGCCAGGCCCTGCTGGACAACCTGGCAGGCGCCGGAGAGACCCGATGAAACGTATTTGCTCGATCTACAAGAGCCCCCGCAAGAACGAAATGTACCTGTATGTGCTCAAGGCCGAAGGCCTGGAGCGCGTGCCCGAGGCCTTGCTGCCGTTCTTCGGCACCCCCGTGCATGCTTTCGACCTGGTGCTGAGCCCCGAGCGCAAGCTGGCGCGCGAGGACATCACCAAGGTGCTGGAAAACCTCGACAACCAGGGCTATCACCTGCAGATGCCGCCGGCCGAGGATGAGTACATCGAGCACCTGCCCGAAGAGCTGCTGCGCCGTAACGACCCGGTCTGACCCAGGCCCGGTTCCTCTCATTCGCCAAGTGGCCCGCCTGTCGGGCCGCTTTCGTTGTCTGCCAAGGTTGTTTTCACGATGCGCGTTCTGATCGCCGAACAGGATCATGCCAAGTACACCCAGCTGCTGGGCGAAGCGGCCCCTGACCTGCAAATCCTGACCAGCAGCGACTCTGCCGAGCTGGCGCTGCAGGCGCCGCAGTGCCCGGTGTGGCTGGGCCAGCCCGACTTGTTGGCGAGCCTGCTGCGCCAGGGCCACAAGCCGGCCTGGATGCAGTCGACCTGGGCCGGCATCACCCCGTTGCTGGCCGAGGGTTTGTCACGGGACTATCGCCTGACGCGCGCAGTTGGCATTTTTGGCCAGGTGATGGCGGAGTACATGCTCACCTACCTGCTCGGCCATGAACGCGAGGTGCTATCGCGCCTGGTGAGCCAGGTCGAGCGGCGCTGGGACGACCGCCCAGGGCGCACCCTTGAGGGGCGCAAGGTGCTGATCGTCGGCACCGGTGATATCGGCCAACGTGTGGCGGAGTTTCTGCTGCCATTCGGCGTGACCTTGTACGGGGTCGCGAGCAGCGCCCGCGAGCAGCTGCCGTTCGTCGAAGTGGCGGCCCTGGCGGACCTGCCGCGCATGGTCGAGCAGGTTGATTACGTGATCAACCTGCTGCCGGACACGCCTGCCACCCACGATTTGTACGATGCTGCGCTGTTTCAGCGCTTCAAGCCCAGTGCCTTGTTCATCAATGCCGGGCGTGGCGTGGCGGTGGTCGATGGCGACCTGGTGGAAGCACTGAAGCAGGGGCATCTGGCGGGCGCGGTGATCGATGTGTGCCGCCAGGAGCCACTGCCCCAGCGTCACCCGTTCTGGACCGCCTGGGGGTTACTGCTGACCGGGCACAGCTCGGCGCCCACCTCGCCGGCGGCGATGGTGCGGCTGTTCGTCGAGAATGTGCGGGCGTATGAGGCGGGGCAGGGGTTGCGCGGGGAAGTGGATTTCGCCCGGGGTTACTGATTGCTAGTGGCCTGTACCGGCCTCTTCGCGGGGCAAGCCCGCTCCCACAAGTACCGCGCCGACCTTGGGCCTGCGGGGTCCTTGTGGGAGCGGGCTTGCCCCGCGAAGAGGCCGGTACAGCCAAAAAAAGCTTACAGGCTAAAATCCCCCTCAGCTGCCAGCTCGCTCAGCGGCCGGCGCGAGCTCGGCACTTCACGCGCCTGCAGCGCCTCAGCCAAGGTCGCCTTGTCGCCCAGCTTGCCGATCGCCACCATGGCATGCAGCTCGTAGCCTTCCGGCACCTTCAGTTCGCTACGTGCCAGCTCCTTGTCAAAGCCAGCCATGCCGTGGGTGTGCCAACCGCTGATGCTGGCCTGCAAGGCCAAGTGCCCCCAGGCGGAGCCGGTGTCGAAGGTGTGCCACAGGGCAGGGCTTTCTTCAGCGGCGCCAGGCGCTGCGAAGGTGGTTTTGGAGATGATCAGCACCAGCGCCGACGCCTGTTGCGCCCAGCTGCGGTTGAACGGCACCAGCAGGCTCAGGTAACGCTCCCAGTTCGCGGTGTCGCGACGGGCATAGAGGAAGCGCCAAGGCTGCGAGTTGTACGCCGACGGCGCCCAGCGCGCGGCTTCCAGAAAGCTCAGCAGGGTCTCCTCAGTGATCGGCTCGGCGGTGAAGGCCCGTGGCGACCAGCGGTTGATGAACTGCTCGTTGATGGCGTAATCGGCAATACGGGGGGTGGCGCTCATGGCTGTTCCTGCAAGCGGATGGGAAAACCGCACGCTACTGCGTCCCGTCATGACTGACAAGCGGTCTGGCTTTGCCGAAGGCCAGGCTCTAGACTGGCGCCGCCGCGCGCCGCGCACTGATGATGAATGCAGGAAACCCGTGTGATGATCGCTGACAGCGCGCCGTTCTGGCGGCGCAAAACCCTCGAACAACTCAGCCCGCAAGAGTGGGAATCGCTCTGTGACGGCTGCGGTTTGTGCTGCCTGCAAAAGCTCGAGGACGAGGACGACAACAGCATCTATTACACGCGCATTGCCTGCAAACTGCTGGACCTCGACACCTGCCAGTGCAGCGACTACCCCAACCGCTTCGCCCACGTGCCCGACTGCATCCAGCTGACCCCTGGCAAGGCTGACCAGTTCAAGTGGCTGCCGAGCACCTGCGGTTACCGCCTGGTCAGCGAAGGCAAGGACCTGCCTGACTGGCACCACTTGATCTGCGGCGATCGCCAGCAGGTCCATGAACAGCGTATTTCCCAGTCAGGGCGTATGCTCAGTGAGCATGATGTGGATGAAGACGACTGGGAAGACCACCTGATTTTTCGCGCCAGCTGACCGGCGCACCCCCGTCGCCTCTGGGAAACAAGGAGTTTCTGTATGCGTTGCCAGCTGTTGTTGCTGCTGAGCCTGATGGCCTGTTCGCCGGCCTGGGCGAAGAAAGTCGACCTGGACTATCACGTGCGCCTGTTGCCAGCCAATGGCCAGGCCGAAGTGCGCCTGACCCTGGCCGAGGGCAGCAGCGTGCGCAGCCTCGACTTCGAGTTGGGCAAGGCCGGTACTTACAGTGGCTTCCAGGCTGACGGCCAATGGCAAGTCGCAGACAAGGGCGAGCGCGGTGTGTGGCACCCGGCGCCCGGCAAGACCAGCCTCAGCTACCGCGTGCAACTGGACCAGAAGCTGCGCAGTGGCGCTTATTCGTCGCGTATCACGCCCCATTGGGCCTTGTTCCTCGGCGACCAACTGGTACCGCCCGCGCGCCTTGATCAGCAGGACGGTACCGAATTGGTGGCACGCCTATGGTTCGACCTGCCAGAAGGCTGGAAAAGCATCGAAACCTCCTGGCCGCGCATCGGCAAGGACAAGTTCCGCATCGACAACGTCTCGCGCCTGTTCGACCGCCCCACTGGCTGGATGCTGGCGGGTGACTTGGGCAGCCGCCGGGCGCGGCTGGGCGAGACTGAAGTCACCGTTGCCGCGCCAGTCGGGCAGGGCATGCGGCGCATGGACAGCCTGACCCTGCTGACGTTCGTCTGGCCGCAATTGCAGGCCGTGTTCCCGCGTAACCCACCCAAACTGCTGTTGGTCGGCGCCCGGGATGGCATGTGGCGCGGTGCGATGGCGGCGCAGGGGTCGCTGTACATGCACAGTGCCCGGCCGATGATCAGCGAAAATGGCAGCAGCCCGTTGTTGCGCGAATTGGTGCAACTGTTTGCGCAGATTCATGGCCGTGAAGGCAGTGACTGGCTGATCGAGAGCCTGACTGACTACTACGCCAGTGAGTTGTTGCGCCGGGCAGGCGGGGTCAGCGATGACCGCTACGAGGCCTGGCAGGCGCGCTTGAGCAAGCAGGCTGCCAAGGTTACCCAGCTCAAGGGCGAGCAGGCCAACCCGGCGCAGGTTGCCCGAGGGGTGCTGTTGCTGCAGGCCCTGGACAAGGAGATCCGCATCCACACCCAGGCCAAGCGTTCGTTGGATGACGTGGCGCGGGCGCTGATGCGCTTGCCGAGTGTCAGCACCGAGGAGTTCGTGCAGATCAGCGAGCGTGTGCTGGGGCGGCGGTCTGAGGTGTTGCAGAGCAAGGTGTTGCGCTAGCGATTTGTGTCACCTGTGCCGGCCTCTTCGCGGGGCAAGCCCGCTCCCACAGGATTGCGCTGCTCTGAGGACCAATGGACCAATGGGCCAATGGAGCAATGCACTGCTCTGAGGACCAATGGAGCAATGCACTGCTCTCAGGATCAGTGAAGTAATGGTGGGAGCGGGCTTGCCCCGCGAAGAGGCCGGCACAGGCAAAAACAAAATCAAAGGCCAGTCAACGGGTCCTTCCCTGTCACCGTCACCCCGCGGGTAGCTGCCTTGGCACTCGCCTTCAACGCCTGCAACTGCGCTGCACTGTCTTCGATGTCCGCGCGCAACCGGTTGTATTCCTGACGATGGCGCTGCCACCAGGCCTTGGTCGAGCAATGCCCGCTGACCCCGCGCGCCACGGCCATGCCGCCCACCACCATCTGCAGCAGCCCGACCAGGCCACCATGGCGCAGCCCCTTGCTGAACATCAGCGCCCCGCCGGCCAGCGAACCGACCCTTTCCAGGCCCTGGACATTGTGCTCCGGCGATGCCGCAGCGGAATGGATATCGAGCATGGCAAGCCCTCCGTATGAAGTGTAAGCAGCTGACCGCAGGGGGCTCGCCGCCGTTCATTCGCTGTGCCGAATGGTTGCAAGGCGCACAGCCTGCGGATTGCCATTCAGCGCCATCACCTGAAAAATGTCTCGTCTGGGCAGTTATTTGTCCGCTTTGGCAATGCAGCCGGCTAGGTGTTTAATCTCACCCTTTAAAACCGCGAAGCCCTTTAAATTCGGGCGATCCAGAGATTCAACCGCTCATCGAAAATGCTGTAGACACATTGTCTAACAGTGCCCTATAGTCGTTATACAAATAGTAGACACAGCGCTATGACAACAAAGAAGGCCGCCATGAAAGCCACCGTTCAAGCCATCAGCGAAGAAGCGCCGCAGGACCGCAAGGCCGTCCTCGCCGAAGCGCTGCGCCGCCGGATCCTCAGCATGGAACTGGCCCCCGGCGCTGTGGTGGACGAGTTGGCCCTGTGTGACGAGTTTGGCCTGTCGCGCCCACCGGTGCGTGAGCTGCTGCGCCAGATTGCCGCCGAAGGCTATATCGAGCTCGAGGCCAACCGCGCGCCACGGGTTGCCGCGATGAACCACGATTCGCTGCACAGCTTTTTCGTCGCGGCGCCGCTCATCTACATCGCCACCACCCAGTTGGCCGCTACCTACGCCAGCGAAGCGGAAATCGAGGCGCTCAAGGCTATCCAGGCGCAGTTCCGCCAGGCCATCGAAGCGCGTGATGTGGAAAACCGGGTGGTCTACAACGACGCCTTCCACCTGGAAATCGGCAGGATGGCGCACAACGACTACCTGATGCCGAGCCTGCGCCGCCTGCTTATCGACCATGCCCGCCTGGGCAAGATTTTTTATCGCCACCCGACCACTGATGACATGCAACAGGACCTTGAAACCGCCTGCGACCAGCATGACCAGATGATCGATGCCATCGAACGCCGCGACCCCGCGCGCGCCGGGCAACTGGTGCGAGAGCACTTCGAGCTGTCGCGCCGGCGCATGGCTGAATACGCCGCACCGCAAGGGCTGGATGTACCGATTCAGATATGAGGTTTCCAGGTCGTCGCCACTGGCGCTGATCGCTCGTCAACAACAAGATCCAGGTTAGTGACATGACAAGAATAAGCTCGTTACCTGCCGATGATGCCACCTGTGGTTGGTATCACCTGAGCACACCCCGCACGCCACGGCCGGCCCACAGTGGCCATAGCCAGGCGCGCTGGGTGGTGGTCGGTGCCGGCTTCACCGGGCTGGCCGCTGCGCGCCAGCTGGCAACGAACTTTCCGCATGACGAGGTTGTGCTGGTCGAGGCCCAGGAAGTCGGTTTTGGCACCTCCGGGCGCAACGCCGGTTTTGCCATCGACCTGCCCCATGACATCGGCGCCGAGGACTACATCGGCGACATCGATACCGCCAAGACCGTGCTCAAGCTCAACCTGGGTGGGCAGTCGTACCTCAAGGAGCTGATCGAGCGCCATGGCATCGAATGCCAGTTTCGGCACTGTGGCAAATACCAGGCCGCTGTCGAGGATCGTGGCATTGCCGTGCTCGATGCCTACCGTCGAGGCCTGGACAAACTCGGCCAGCCCTATGAAGTGATCGAAGGTCGCGACCTGCCCGAACACATCGGCACGCACTTCTACCGCAAGGGTTTGTTCACGCCGGGTACCGCGTTGCTGCAGCCTTCGGCGCTGGTCAAAGGCTTGGCCGACAGCTTGCCGAGCAATGTTTCGCTGTACGAGCACACGCCGATCACTGACGTCGAGTACGGCGACAAAGTGCTACTGCGCCACGCCAAGGGCTCGATCACTGCTGACAAGCTGGTGCTCACCACCAATGCCTTTGGCATGAGCTTCGGCTTCCTCAAGGGCCGCATGTTGCCCGTGTTCACCTATGGCAGCATCACCCGCCCGCTGACCGAAGACGAGCAAGCCCGCCTGGGTGGCAAACCCTACTGGGGCGTGATCCCCGCCGACCCATTCGGCACCACCCTGCGGCGTACCGTCGACAACCGCCTGCTGGTGCGCAACAGCTTCAGCTTCAACCCGGACGGGCGCAGCAACCGCAAGTACCTGGACCGTTTCGTTCAACGCCACCGCGAATCCTTTGCCCGGCGCTTCCCGATGTTGCCCGACGTGAACTTTGAATACACCTGGGGCGGCGCCCTGGCGTTGTCGCGTAATCACATGGGGTTCTTTGGCCAGTTGGCGCCCAATGTGGTCGGCGCGCTGTGTTGTAACGGCCTGGGTGTTACCCGCGGCACGGTCACCGGGAAGTTGCTGGCCGACTGGCTGGCCGGTGACAAACACGAACTTATCGAGTTTTTGCTCAATGCCCCCGGGCCTTGCGCGAATCCACCGCAGCCCTTGGTATCCCTGGGCTTGAACGCCAACTTGATGTGGGGGCAACTGCGCGCGGGCAAAGAAAGCTGATCGTTTTGTAAGTTAGGCCATTGAATATTTGACGTCGGGCGGCTTTGCCCGGCACGGGCGCGCTTTGCCCGAAATTGATGATCGAGATGTCATGTCCGATGACCCGGGGCTGAAGGCTGTTTTCAGTTTCGCGGACGCGCTCGCCTTGAAAACGTGCATGCAGAAGAAGTGGTAGGAACAACAATGACAAGTCCGAATATTTCGATTGAAGATGTACCGATCAACCGTTTTCACCAGTTTTTGACCCTGCGCTCCGGCGGGGGCTCTTTCGTCGATGGGTATGTGTTGAGCATCATCGGCGTGGCAATGGTGCAAATGTCCGCGGGCCTGAGCCTTACCAGCTTCTGGCAGGGCATGATCGCCGCCTCGGCGCTGATCGGCATTTTCTTCGGCGGTTTTTTCGGCGGTTGGCTGACCGACCGCTTTGGCCGCAAGCGTGTGTTTTTCGTCGGCCCGACCCTGTTCATCCTGTCGTCGCTTGCGCAGTTCTGGGTGGAGTCGGCGCTGGCCTTGTTCCTGTTGCGTTTTGCCATCGGCATCGCGGTGGGCATCGAGTACCCGGTGGCCACCTCGCTGCTGGTGGAATTCCTGCCCAAGAAGAACCGCGGCCCGCGCTTGGCCACCCTGACGGTGCTGTGGTTCGCCGGCGCCGCGACCGCCTACATGGTCGGTGAGGCGATCCTGCGCCACGGTGGCGATGATGCCTGGCGCCTGGTATTGGCCAGTGCGGCGGTCATTGGCGCGCTGCTGTTCGCCATTCGCCTGGGCACCCCGGAATCGCCACGCTGGCTGATCAGCAAGGGCCGCTCGGCCGAGGCCGAACAGGTGATCAAACGGGTCTATGGCAATGGCTTCTCGCTGCGCAACCTGCCGGAAGAACCCAAAGCCCGCAAGCTGTCGTTTCTCAGCCTGCTGCACTCCGGTTATGGCAAGCGCATGCTGTTCGTCACCCTGTTCTGGACCTGTTCGGTGATCCCGGTGTTCGCCGTGTACGCCTTCGCCCCGAAAGTGCTGGGCGCGCTCAACCTCAAGGGTGACTGGGCATCGATCGGTTCGGTCGCCATTACCTTCCTGTTTGTGGTCGGTTGCATCATCGGCACCCGCCTGCTCAACACCCTCGGTCGGCGCACTACGCTGCTGCACAGCTTCTTCTGGTCGGGGCTGGCGCTGCTGGGCCTGGCGGCATTCAGCCATGGCAGCGAGCTGCTGATTCTGGTGCTGTTCGGTGCTTACGCACTGTTCATCGGCGGTGCCCAAGTATTGCAACTGGTCTACCCCAACGAGCTGTTCCCCACCGAAATCCGTGCCGGCGCCGTGGGCGTGGGCACCTCCATGTCGCGGGTCGGTGCTGCTGTCGGTACCTGGCTGGTACCCATCGCCCTCGACAACTATGGCATCGGCGCAACCATGTATGCCGCCGCCGCCGTCACGTTTGTCGGCCTGGCCGTCTCTGTCGCCCTGGCCCCGGAAACCCGTTCATTGAACCTGCAGCAAGCGGCATCGCTGAGCTGAGCTATTCGAAAAGCCGCCGCAGCGTAGAACCGCTGTGGCTTCTACACCCCTGAACAACGCACTGGAGAACCTACCGTGAAATTCGAAGGCATCTACACCCCGGCAATCACTCCGCTGGCTGCGGACGGCTCGATCGACAAGGCGGCGTTCGCCGAAGTACTCGACTACCTGGTCGAATCGAAAATCCACGGCGTGATCATCGGTGGCTCCACCGGCGAGTACTACGCTCACACCGCGCAAGAGCGCATCGAACTGGCCGCCCAGGCCAAGGATGTGCTCAATGGCCGCCTGCCGCTGATCATCGGCACCGGCGCGATCCGCACCGAAGACTCTGTGGCCTTCGCCAAGCACGCCAAGGAAATCAAGGCCGACGCGCTGTTGGTGGGCACGCCGCCGTACGCGCTGCCGACCCAACAGGAAATCGCCCTGCACGTCAACGCGGTCGACGCTGCTGCCGGCCTGCCGATCATGCTCTACAACTACCCAGGCCGCATGAGCGTGGGCATGGGCGAGGAATTCTTCGATGCGGTCGCCGATGTGAAAAACATCGTCGCCATCAAGGAGAGCTCGGGCGACATGGCCCAGTTGCACCGCCTGGCCATCCAGCGCCCGAACATCCAGCTGTCGTGCGGCTGGGACGACCAGGCCCTGGAGTTCTTCGCCTGGGGCGCGCAGAGCTGGGTTTGCGCCGGTTCCAACTTCATCCCGCGTGAGCACGTGGCCCTGTTCGAGGCCTGCGTGATCGAGAAGGACTTCGCCAAAGGCCGCCGCATCATGGCCGCCATGATGCCGCTGATGGACTTCCTCGAAGGTGGCAAGTTCGTCCAGTCGATCAAGTACGGCTGCGCGCTGAACGGCCTGAGCACCGGTGGCGTGCGCAAGCCGCTGTACGACCTGGATGCCGCTGAGAAGCAGGCACTCGAGCGCGTGGTCACTGAACTCAAGCGCAATATCGCCCAGATCACCGGAGGTGCCTGACCATGGCTGAATTGCTGAGCAAGGAACAGTACGCGGCCATCGCCGCCGACCTGCAGCTGCGCACCCAGGCGTTCATCGACGGTGAGTTCCGCGATGCCGTCTCGGGGCGCACCTTTGTCACCACCAACCCGGCCACTGGCAAACAGCTGGCCGAAGTCGCCGCCTGCGACGTGCAGGATGTCGACGTTGCCGTGGCGGCGGCCAAGCGTGTCTTCGAAGACGGCTCGTGGTCGAAACTGCAACCCGCTGAGCGCAAGCACATCCTGCTGAAGTTCGCCCAGCTGCTGGAAGACAACAGCCACGAGCTGGCGGTTTTGGAGGCACTGGACAGCGGCAAACCGGTCAGCGAATGCCAGAACGTCGACGTGCCGGAAACCATCCACACCCTTCGCTGGCACGCCGAGCTGATCGACAAGATCTACGACAACACCGCCCCCACCGGCAATGCGGCCGTGACCATGGTGGTGCGTGAAGCCATCGGTGTGGTCGGCCTGGTGCTGCCGTGGAACTTCCCGCTGCTAATGCTGGCCTGGAAGATTGCCCCGTCGCTGGCGGCCGGTTGCTCGATCGTGGTCAAGCCGGCCAAGGAAACCACCCTCAGCGCCCTGCGCGTGGCCGAGCTGGCGCATCAGGCCGGCGTACCGGCGGGTGTGTTCAACCTGGTGCCAGGCGGTGGCCGTGAAGTGGGCGAAGCCATCGGCCGCCACATGGACATCCCGATGGTCAGCTTCACCGGCTCCACCGACACCGGCCGCCTGTTCCTGAAATACGCCGCCGAGTCGAACCTCAAGCGCATCGTGCTGGAACTGGGTGGCAAGAACCCGGCCGTGGTCATGAACGACTGTGAAGACCTGGACGAAGTGGCCCAGTTCGTCACCGCCGGTGCGTTCTGGAACATGGGCGAAAACTGCTCGGCGTCCTCGCGCCTGATCGTGCATAAGGACGTCAAGGACGAGCTGCTGACGCTGATCGGCAAGCACTTGAAGGACTGGAAGCTGGGCGACCCGCTGGACCCGGAAAACCGCTTGGGGGCGATGGTCAGCAAAGCGCACTTCGAGAAGGTGAAGTCTTACCTGGAATATGCCGCCGAGCAGAAGCTCAACGTGGTGCAGGGCGGTGAGACCGAGCAGGGCGTGTTCGTGCAACCGACCATCGTTGACGGGGTGACGCCTGACAACCGGTTGTTCGTCGAGGAAATCTTCGGGCCGGTGCTGAGCGTGACCAGCTTCGAAACCATTGACCAAGCGATCGAGCTGGCCAACGACACCATCTACGGCCTGGCGGCTTCGGCCTACACCGGCAGCCTGCGCAATGCCCTGCGCCTGTCGCGGGAAATCCGCGCGGGTGTGGTCACGGTCAACTGCTTCGGCGAAGGCGATGCTTCGACGCCGTTCGGGGGCTACAAAGAGTCCGGCTTTGGTGGGCGCGACAAGTCCATCTGGGCGCACGATCAGTACACGGAGTTGAAGACCATCTGGATCAACGCTTCGTGAGCTGACCGCAGGACGGTGCTGTTCTGACGGAGCTCAGCACCTGGCCGCCTCTGGTGATGCCTGTACCGACCTGTAGGAGCAGCCTTGTGCTGCGAAGAGGCCGGTACAGGCACCCTCAGAGGCGGCTTTTTTACTTGAACTTGGGCCCCGACCGGGTATTCAGCCCTTTGGCCATCCGGTCATACAGCACCACATTCACTGTCGCCGCCAGGTTCATGCAGCCTTGGGTCGGGATGTAGATGGTCTCTTCACACCACCCCCGCACATCCGCATCGAGGCTGCCGTCTTCTGGCCCGAAAATGTAGATGGCGCGATCCGGGTGGGTGTACTCGGGCAGCGGCCGTGCGCCGTCGACCATTTCTACCGCCACCGGCGTGCAGCCCAGCGGAATGATGCGCTGCAGGTCGTCGATGCCGATCAGCGGGATGTCGTAGTGCACACGTTTGGTGTCGGTGACGAAGTCGCGGGCGCGCTCATACCGTTTGCCAGTGTAGAACACCGAGTTGACGCCGTAGCAACCCGCTGCGCGCATCACCGAGCCGACGTTTTCCGCCGACTTGGGGTTGAACAGGCCGATGCAGCTGTATCGTTTGTTTGCCACGTGCCGGGGCCCTTCGCAAAAAAAAGCGCGATTATACGGGCTCGCCGGCCGCAGCGGGGGCTGTGTCGATGGTCAGTCTTTTTTCAGCAGGCCAGCCAGCCCGGCAAACGGGTTATGGGTAGCCTTGGCGATGCTCGGGGTGCTGGTCGAGCCTTCGCTGAAATACTGCTGGTCGGTGTAGCGCGAGTGTTCGTTGTCGTGGCAGTACAGGCACAGCAACTCCCAGTTCGAACCGTCCTGCGGGTTGTTGTCGTGGTTGTGGTCACGGTGGTGCACGGTCAGCTCGCTCAGGCGCTTGCCGGCAAACTCGCGGGCGCAGCGGCCACACACGTGCGGGTACATTTTCAGGGCCTTGTCGCGGTAGCCCATCTCTTTGTCGCGCTTGGCGTCGGCAAGGATGCGGTCGAGGCGTGCGGTGGCGGCGGAGGTAGAGGCCGAACTCATGGTGTTTCCTTTGTTCTGATCAGGCAAATGACGGTTATGCCATTGAGTCTAGCGCGCTTGCAGGCCAGGCGGACAGGCGAAAGCTTCCATTTAGGCGTAGCCTGTAGGAAGGTTCCCGACAGGAGGTTGCTGATGTTGCATGCGATCCTCACCGCGTTGCTCCTGGCTGGCCTGCCCATGGCCGAAGCCGCCAGCGCGCCACCCCGGCTCAATACACCCGTGCCCGGCGCCCCCGGCACGCCCACGCCCACGCCCTATCCGCAGATCACCCCGAGTACGCCGCCGAAGGCTTATGACAGCCAGCCTGGCGCACCGTTGTTGCCGCCAATGCCGGTGCCTGGGCCGCCGAAGGACCAGCCATTGCCAGGCTTGCGGCCAGAGCCGCCGAAGGTGCAGGTGGAGGAGGATTGAAGTGATGGTTTTGGGTGGGAGGCGATTGTCGTGAAATGTGCGGTGTTGCGAAGATCGGGCGCCGCCCGCGCGCCTGTATCACAGGCCTCACTGGCCCGAAACAGATGTGGGAGCAGCCTTGTGCTGCGAAGCGCCGCGCGGGCGGCGCTCGATCTCAAAGGCTCTATGTCCCCAGCGCCATACGCCTGAAGGCTACACCACCCCCAACTCGCCAAACACAAAGGCATACTCCAGCGCCACATCCTTGAGCCCCTGGTACCGCCCACTCATGCCGCCATGCCCAGCACCCATTTCAGTCTTGAGCAGCAGCAAGTTGTCATCGGTCTTGCGCGTGCGCAGGCGGGCGACCCACTTGGCGGCCTCCCAGTACTGCACGCGGCTGTCGTTGTAGCCGGCTACCACCAGCATGGCCGGGTAGGCCTGGGCTGTTACGTTCTCGTACGGCGCATAGGCCTTGATGCGCTCATACACCTCGGGCTCTTGCGGGTTGCCCCATTCGTCGTACTCGGTGACGGTCAGCGGCAGGTCGGGGTCGAGCATGGTGTTCAGCACGTCGACGAAAGGTACTTCGGCAATCGCGCAGCGGAACAGCTCGGGGCGCAGGTTGAGCACCGCGCCCATCAACAACCCGCCCGCGCTGCCGCCGCTGATGGCCAGGCGCTCGGGCGAGGTCACGCCTTCGGCGATCAGGTGCTCGGCACAGGCGATGAAGTCGGTGAAGCTGTTCAGCTTGTGCGCCTGCTTGCCGGCCCGGTACCAGGCCTCACCCAACTCGCCACCACCGCGCACGTGGGCAATGGCAAAGGCCACGCCGCGCTGCAGCAGGCTCAGGCGGGCATGCGAGAACCACGGGTCGAGGCTTTCGCCATAGGCGCCGTAGCCATACAGGTACAGCGGCACGGTCTTGCCCAGGTCTTCGCGGCGGCGCACCAGGCTGATCGGCACCTGGGTGCCGTCCTGGGCGGTGGCCCACAGGCGCTGGCTGACATAGTCATCGGCATCGAACGCACCCAGCACCGGGGTTTGCTTGAGCACCGCCTGTGCACCGGTGGCCAGCTCCAGTTGCCGCACCTGGGCCGGGCGGTTGAGCGCTTCGTAGCGCAGGCGCACGCGGGGGCTGACGAACTCAAGGCTGTCCTGCACGTAAAGGCTGTAGGCAGCATCCGGCAATTCGACACGGTAAGCCGCCAGGCCCTGGGGGCGTACTTCGATGATCGGCAGGCCACCTTCGCGCAGGCTCAGGGTCAATGCCCCTGCGTTGAGGCTCAGGCCTTCCAGCATCACCTCGTCGCTGTGCGCTACCTGCAACTGCCAGCGATCACGGGTCGGTACGTCATCGGCTGGGGCGTGGTACAGGGCGAAGTTGATGCCGTCCTGGTTGGTGCGGATGAACCAGCGCCACTCGCCATCGAGCTGGCCGTGGTCGGGGAAGTACTCATGGTCTTCAACGCGTGGCGCCAGGCAGGTGAACGGCAGCTGCGGCGTTTCGGCATCGAGTACCCAGGCCTCGCTGGTGGTCTTGCTGTTCAGCAGCAGCACCAACTGGCGTTCGGAGCTGGTGCGGTAGCAATGCAGGAAGAAACGGCCGTCGGGCTCTTCGAACACGGTTGGCGCGCCGCTGCTGCCTAGGGTGTGACGACGCAGGCGCCAAGGGCGGTGGGTGTCATCCAGTTCGGCGAAGAACAGCGTCTGGCTGTCATTGGCCCAAGTCAGGCTGCCGTCGCAGTCCTCGAAGGGCAGGGTGGTGATGCTGTCGTCGCCCAGGTCCTTGACGTACAGGGTGTAGATCTCGTCGCCGCTGGTGTCGAGGCTGTAGGCCAGCAGGCGATGGTCGGGGCTGACGTTGAACGCCCCCAGTGACAGGAAGCCGCCGTTGGCCAGTGCGTTAGGGTCGAGCAGCAGCTGTTCGCGGTTTTCATCCACCGTGTTGGAGTCGTCAGCCGGGCGCGGGCAGCGGTAATGGCGCGGGTATTCGTCGCCGGCGGTGGTGCGGGTGTAGTACAGGTACGGGCCCCAAGGGGAAGGCAGCGACAGGTCGGTTTCCTGGATGCGGCCTTTGATTTCCTCGAACAGCTGTTCACGCAGGGGCGCCTGGTCGGCCAAGCAGGCCTCCTGGTAGCTGTTCTCGGCCTGCAGGTATTCGAGCACCTCGGGCGCGTCGCGCTGTTGCAGCCAGGCGTATGGGTCGGCGGCTTGGTCTGCACGGGCGATGGGGGGCTGGGGCTTGGTGGGCATCGGGGGTCCTTGGCTGAGGGCTTGCGGTGCCTGTTCACGCCGCAACGCGGGCAAGCCTGAACAGGGAAGCGCTGTCTGCGCCCTGAAAAGTGTTTATCATAGGCAACTCTTTGCCTGGCTTGCACGAACACCATGACCGAGAACGACTATACCCTCGCCTGGGGCCTGTACGCCCTTGCCGCCCTGGGCTGCCTGTTGGTGGGCTTCAAGCTCACGGGTTGGATGTGGCGCTGGCTGCGCGAACCGCTGCGGGTGATCCTGGCGGTACTGCTGCTGACCCCGACCATCGTCGACCCGGTCAAGGACAGCTTTGCCCCAGCCATCGCCATTACCGCCCTGGACGTGGCCTTCAAGGTCGGCAACAACGCCTGGCGCGCGGTGTCCGACTTTGCCATGTACGGCATGATCGCCTTTGGCCTGTACTTGCTCTTCGTGCTGGTGCGCTGGCCGCTGGAAAAGCGTGCCCGTGAGCGCCGCGAGCAAGCCGAAGCCGCCGCCAAGCGCCAGGCCGCCGAAGATGACGAGGTCCGGGTCGACGCCCCGCTGGCGGCCGAGCGCCGCGACCGTTACCGCAACGATCCACCCCCTGCCGCGCCTGCGGGCGGCGGTCGGGTCGAGCCTCGCCTGTAAATCGGAGACACGCGCATGTGCGAACTGCTGGGCATGAGTGCCAACGTCCCCACCGACATCGTTTTCAGCTTCACCGGCCTGATGCAACGCGGCGGCCGCACCGGCCCGCACCGTGATGGCTGGGGCATCGGCTTCTACGAAGGGCGCGGCCTGCGCCTGTTCCAGGACCCCGCCGCGAGCAGCGAGTCGGAAGTCGCCAACCTGGTGCAGCGTTACCCGATCAAAAGCGAAGTGGTCATTGGCCACATTCGCCAGGCCAACGTCGGCAAGGTGTGCCTGTCCAACACCCACCCGTTCGTCCGCGAAATGTGGGGCCGCAACTGGTGCTTCGCGCACAACGGCCAGTTGGGCGATTTCAAGGGTGAAGCGACCTTCTATCGGCCCGTGGGCGATACCGACAGCGAAGCGGCCTTCTGCGACTTGCTCAACCGCATCCGCGCGGCCTTCCCAGAGCCGGTAGCCGTGGAACAGCTGCTGCCAGTGCTGGTCGAAGCCTGTGCCGGCTACCGTGGCAAGGGCGTGTTCAACTGCATGCTCAGTGACGGCGACTGGTTGTTCTGCTTCTGCTCGACCAAGTTGGTGCACATAACCCGGCGCGCACCTTTTGGTGCGGCACGGTTGAAAGATGTCGACCTGATCGTTGATTTTCACACCGAAACGACCCCCAATGACGTGGTCACGGTGATTGCCACCGAGGCCCTGACCGAGAACGAGACCTGGGCGCGTTACGCGCCGGGCGAGTGGGCACTGTGGCGGCACGGAGAGTGCGTTTCGCAAGGCCAGAGCTAAGGACGCTGCATGTTCAGAAGTTACCTGCGGTTGTTGCTGTTCACCTTCGGCCTACTGGCCGGTATCCAGGTTCCGGGGCTGGTCAATGACTACACCCAGCGGGTCGAGGCACACCTGTTCGAATCACGCCAGGCGCTGGATGGCTTCAAGCAGACGGCCGAACGCTTCTTCAATGGCGATCTCCAGGCGCTGCTGCGGCATTACCGCAGCAGTGATGACCCGGTGTTCAACAGTGATGCCAACAGCATCGAAAGCCTGATGATCCGCAACGAACTGCTGGAAAACGAATGGCAGGCGTTGCAAGGGTCGTGGGTGAGCCGTGCCTGGCATGTGTTGGTACAGCCGGACCCGCAAATGCGTGAAGAAACGCTCAAGGGCTACAGCTACCAGATTCTGCTGGTGCCAGAGGCGGTTGGCTGGGGCATTGGCGCCGGGTTTGTGCTGGCCTTTGTGGTCGAGAGCCTGTTGCTGGCGCTTGGCTGGGTGATCATGGGCGGGCGGCGCCGGGTGGTGAAGGAAAGCTGGCGCTGAGTCATGTAGCGCCTGTGCGGGCCTCTTCGCGGGGCAAGCCCGCTCCCACAGGTTGCCCACTGCTCTCAGGCTCAGTGGGCAGCCTGTGGGAGCGGGCTTGCCCCGCGAAAGGGCCGGTAAAGGCAGCGATAATCCCTAGACCAGCACAATCCGTTGCCCACCCACATCCTGCGCATACCGCTCAAGCACCTGCCGGCACACCTCGACCACCTCATCCACCAATGCCACGCCAGTCTGCCAGGCCACCACCAGCTCCAGGCTGGGCGGTGGTTGCAGCCCTTCCAGCAGCACCAATTCCCCCAAGCCTAGCTCCGCATCCACCAAGGCCGGTGGCAGCGCACCCACCGCAAAGCCGTCGCGCAAAAGCCGGGTAATCGCTGCCACCGAGTTCACGCAGTTCAAGCGCGGTGTTTGCACCCCGGCACCTTGCAACAGGCTGAGCACCTCCTGGTGCGGCCTCGAGTTTTTCGAAAAGGTCACGATGCGCTCGCGGCCCAGTTCCGCCAGCGAGGCGTAATCACGGTGCTGGAGCGAGCCTGCGGCCACGATCCAGCCCATCGGGTAACGCGCCAGGTCCAGGCTGCGGATCGACTGTTCACGCAGCAGGTCGGTCTGCAGGATCACATCCAAAAAGCCCTTCTGCAGCTGCTCGCGCAGGTTCAGCGCGGTATCAGCCACCAGCTCGATCTCTACCTGCGGGTAGCGCTCGGTCAACGCCGCTACCAACGCGCTCATCCAGGTATGGATCACCGTGTCCATCACCCCGATGCGAATGCGCCCGACCTTGGCCCGGTCGCTGTCCAGCGATTGCTTCATGGCCTTGGCGGTGTCGAGCATGCGCTCGGCGTATTCCAGCACCTTGCTGCCCTCCGGGGTCAGGCTGACGCCGCGCGAGTCGCGCAGCAGCAGTTTGACGCCCAGGTCGGCTTCCAGCGCGGCGATGCGGCTAGAGACCGAGGCCTGGGTGGTGAACAGCTTTTCTGCGGTCAGGCGGAAGCTCTTGAGCCGGGCGACCCAGACGAAAGTTTCGAGGAAACGAAGGTTCATGATCAGTTTTTCTTGTTCCAGACCGGCGGTTTTTCTCGTTGGACGCACCTGGCGCGGTCTCTGAACAATGATGCCCAGGCCGCGACGCAATAGGTCGCCCCATAAAACAATACCAACAAGCCGAGGCAAGCATGAACCCCACCGGCGTGCAGCAGCAGGTCGCTTCACCTTCTTCGACCGGGCCTTTCGCCTGGTACCGCGACATCGACAAGCAGCAACGACGCACCTTCTGGAGCTGCAAGATCGGCTATGGCCTGGACGGCATGGACACGCAGATGCTCAGCTTCGTCATCCCCACGCTGATCATGCTGTGGGGCATCAGCACCGCTGAGGCCGGGCTGATCCATACCAGTACGTTGGTCGCGTCTGCCATCGGCGGCTGGGTCGCCGGCATCCTTTCCGACCGTATTGGCCGGGTCCGCACCTTGCAGCTCACGGTGCTGTGGTTCGCGTTCTTCACCTTCCTCTGCGGCTTCGCGCAAAACTACGAACAGCTACTGATTGCCCGCACCTTGATGGGTTTTGGCTTTGGCGGCGAATGGACTGCAGGCGCGGTGCTGATTGGCGAAGTGATTCGCGCCCAAGACCGTGGCAAGGCGGTGGGTATGGTGCAGTCCGGTTGGGCCATCGGCTGGGGCCTGACCGCAATTCTGTACGCGCTGCTGTTCTCCTGGCTGCCGGCCGAGCAGGCCTGGCGCGCGCTGTTTTTGCTGGGGCTGGTGCCGGCCGTGTTCGTGATCTTCGTGCGCCGCCTGGTCAAGGACCCGGAGGTGTACCGCCAGGCCAAGGCGGCTGAGGCGGTCGAAGCACCGTCGCACTTCTACGAAATCTTCGCCCCCGGCATGCTCTGGACGACCGTGCGTGCATCCTTGCTGACCACCGGAGCGCTGGGCGGTTACTACGCGATCACCTCGTGGTTGCCGACCTTCCTCAAAAACGAGCGCGGCCTCAGCGTGCTCGGTACCGGTGGCTATTTGGCGATGGTGATTGTCGGTTCCTACATCGGCTATGTGGTCAGCGCGTACCTGTCCGACCTGCTGGGCCGCAAGAAGAACTTCATCCTGTTCGCCGTGGGCTCGTTCATCATCGTGCTGCTGTACACGCAGGTGCCGGTCAGCGATGGCGTGATGCTGTGGCTGGGCTTCCCGCTGGGGTTCTTCGCCTCTGGTATCTTCAGTGGCATGGGCGCGTTCCTGACCGAACTGTTCCCCACCCGCATTCGTGGCTCGGGGCAGGGCTTTTGCTACAACATCGGCAAGGTCATCGCCGCACTGTTCCCGTTGCTGATCGGCGTGCTCAGCCAACAGGTGCCACTGGGGTTGGGGATTGGTGTTTTCTCGGCTGTCTCGTACGGCGTGGTAATCCTGGCAGCGCTCAGCCTGCCGGAAACACGCGGCAAACACCTTCAGGCGCGGTAAGGTAGGCCTATGAACAGCGACAAGGGAGTCTGTGTGGTGGAACGCCTGCTTCTCAATTGTGACATGGGCGAGAGTTTTGGCAGCTGGCGCATGGGCCTGGATGCCGAAGTGATGCCGTTTATCGATTGCGCCAACATCGCCTGCGGCTACCACGCCGGCGACCCCAGCATCATGCGCCGTACTGTGGAGTTGGCACTGGCCCATGGCGTAACTATCGGCGCGCACCCGGCCTACCCGGACCTGGTCGGCTTCGGCCGCCGCTCCATGGCCTGCAGCCCTGAGGAAATCCGCGACCTGCTGCACTACCAGATCGGTGCGCTGGACGGCATCTGCAAGGTGCTTGGCAGCCGGGTGGCCTACGTCAAACCCCATGGCGCGCTGTACAACGACATGATCGCGGACCCGCTCAAGTTGCGCGCGGTGCTCGAAGCCGTGGCGGCCTATGATAGCGGCTTGCCGTTGATGCTCATGGCCACTGCCGACGACAGTGCAGCACAGGCCCTGGGGGAGGAGATTGGCGTGCCGCTGTGGTTCGAGGCCTTCGCCGACCGCGCCTACACCGCCAGTGGCCATCTGGTCTCGCGGCGCCTGCCCGGCGCCGTGCACCATGACCCGGCCCTCGTGGTCGAACAGGCCGTGCGCCTGGCCCGCGGCGAAACCCTTGTAGCGGACGATGGCAGCGCGTTGCGCCTGCGCGCCAGCACCCTGTGCGTGCACGGCGACAACGACAGTTCAGTGGCGGCGGTGCGGCAGATCCGCCAGGCCCTCGATGCGCTGGAGCAAGCATGAAGGTGCGCGTTGAAGTGGTCGCGATCGACAGCCTGATGGTGCGCCTGTTCGACACCATCGATGAAGCCAACATGCCGTGGATGCTCGCGGCCAGCCAGCGCTTGAGTACCGCGTTCGGGAAGCACCTGGTGGACTTGGTGCCTTCCTACACCACGCTGATGGTGCAGTTCGATCTGCCGCCTGGGCAGGCGAGGGCGCTGATCACCCAAGCGCTGGAGGGGCTGCAGCCGGACACCGGCAGCGGTGGCCGTCGGCATGAGATTCCGGTGTGGTACGACGCCAGTGTCGGCCCTGAATTGCCCGTATTGGCGGCGCGCACCGGCCTGAGTGAGCAAGCGGTGATCCGCCTGCACAGCGAGCGCGAGTACCCGGTATTCGCCCTCGGCTTCGCCCCAGGCTTCGGCTTCATGGGGCTGGTGGACGAGCGGCTGGCAGCGCCGCGGCTGAGCACCCCGCGCAAGCGTGTGGCGGCGGGTAGCGTGGGTATCGCCGAGCGCCAGACCGCCGCTTACCCGGCGGTATCGCCAGGCGGCTGGAACCTGATCGGGCGTACCCCGGTGCGCCTGTTCGACCGTGAACGCGAAGGCTACAGCTTGTTGCAACCGGGGGATCGGGTGCGTTTCGTGGCGGTTTCCCACGCCGAGTTCAGGGCGTTGGGGGGGGATGACAGCCCACTGGAGGCGCAGGCATGACGCAGTTGAAGATCGAGGCCAGCACCGCGCTGTGCCAATTGCAGGATGCCGGGCGGTTTGGCGTGCGCCACTTGGGCGTGACCCAGGGCGGGGCCCTGGACTGGGTGGCGATGAATTGGGCCAACTGGTTGTTGGGCAACCCGTTGGGGGCGCCAGTGATCGAGGTGGCGTTGGGCGGATTCAGCGTGGTGGCCGAGCAGGATTGCGTCCTGGCCTTGGCGGGCGCCGACCTGGACGCGCGGGTCGATGATCAGCCCCTGGCGCCTTGGCGCAGCTTTACCCTGGCCAAGGGCCAGCGGCTGACGTTGAGGCAGCCCAAGCAGGGCGTACGCGCTTATCTTGCCGCGCCTGGCGGGTTCCAGGCTGAGACAGTGCTAGGCAGTTGCGCCACCGTTGTACGTGAAGCATTAGGCGGTATCGATGGGCGAGGGGACGCGCTTGGCAAAGGTCAGGGGCTGACGTTTGCCGGTTCACCCCCGGCCTTGCGCGAAGTGCCTGGGGCGTTGCGGCCCGTGTATTCGGCGAAGCCTGTGCTCGACCTGGTGATGGGTGCGCAGATCGGTGACTTCAGCGGCATGAGCCTGTTTGAAGCGTTCAACAGTGACTGGACTTTGGACAGCCGAGCAGACCGCATGGGGATTCGATTGCTTGGGCCACAGCTGGTTTACCAGGGCGCGCCGATGATCTCCGAAGGGATCCCGCTGGGCGCGGTGCAGGTGCCGCCAGATGGGCAGCCGATCGTGCTGCTCAATGACCGGCAGACCATTGGCGGGTATCCGCGGCTGGGGGCGTTGACGCCGTTGGCGCTGGCGCAATTGGCGCAGTGCATGCCGGGGGCGGGGGTGCGGTTCAGGGCGGTGGTGCAGGAGGAGGCTTGGCGGGAACAGCAGGGTTATCTGAACTGTTGGCGGTGAAGCTACCGGCCTCTTCGCGGGACAAGCCCGCTCCCACAGATAGGGTGCTGTCCCTAAGAACAGCACCCTACCTGGACTGCACTTGAACCTGTGGGAGCGGGCTTGTCCCGCGAAGAGGCCGGTGCAAGTGATATCACTTAGACAGGTACCGCATCCCATCCTCCAACCCCTGCAGGGTCAGCGGGTACATCTTGTCCTCGATCAAATCCCGCACCAGGTGCGTAGACGCCGTGTAGTCCCACGCCTGCTTCGGGTACGGGTTGATCCAAATGATCTTCTTGAATTTCTCCATGAAGCGCTGCATCCACACATACCCGGCTTCTTCGTTCCAGTGCTCGACGCTGCCACCGGGCTGGGTGATCTCGTAGGGCGCCATGGCCGCGTCGCCGACGAACACCACTTTGTAGTCATCGCCGTACTTGTGCAGCAGGTCGAAGGTGGAGAACCGCTCCGAGGTGCGCCGTAGGTTGTTCTTCCACACCGACTCGTACACGAAGTTGTGGAAGTAGTAGTACTCCAGGTGCTTGAACTCGGTCTTACAGGCGGAAAACAGCTCTTCGCAGACTTTGACGTGGGCATCCATCGAACCACCGATGTCGAACAGCAACAGCAGCTTGACGGTGTTGCGCCGCTCTGGGCGCATCTGGATGTTCAGCAACCCGGCGTCGCGTGCGGTGTGGTCGATGGTGCCGTCGATATCCAGCTCTTCGGCAGCGCCTTCACGGGCGAACTTGCGCAGCCGGCGCAAGGCCAGCTTGATGTTGCGCGTGCCCAGCTCGACCTGGTCGTCGAGGTTCTTGTACTCGCGCTGGTCCCACACCTTCACCGCCTTGCCCTGGCGCTTGCCAGCCTCGCCCACGCGGATGCCTTCGGGGTTGAAACCGCCTGAACCGAATGGGCTGGTGCCGCCGGTGCCGATCCACTTGTTGCCGCCGGCGTGGCGTTCCTTTTGCTCTTCGAGGCGTTTCTTGAATTCCTCGATCAGCTTGTCCAGGCCGCCCAGCGACTGGATTTGCGCGCGTTCTTCATCGGTGAGCGAGCGCTCGAACTCCTTGCGCAGCCAGTCTTCGGGGATCAGCGCTTCAAGGTGGCGGTCGAGGTTTTCCAGGCCCTTGAAGTAGGCCGAGAATGCTCGGTCGAACTTGTCGAAATGCCGCTCGTCCTTCACCAGGATCGCCCGTGCCAGGTAGTAGAACTCGTCCATGTCGGCGAACACCACGCGTTTTTGCAGGGCATTGAGCAGGTCGAGCAGTTCGCGTACCGACACCGGCACCTTGGCCGCGCGCATTTCGTTGAACAGGTTGAGCAGCATGGCCGGCCCCTCAGCGGTTGCCGCGCCGGCTCATGAAGGCCAGGCGCTCGAGCAACTGGACGTCCTGCTCGTTCTTCACCAGGGCGCCAGCCAGGGGTGGGATGGCTTTGGTCGGGTCACGCTCGCGCAGCACCGCTTCGCCGATGTTGTCGGCCATCAGCAGCTTGAGCCAGTCGACCAGCTCGGAGGTGGAGGGCTTTTTCTTCAGGCCCGGCACTTTGCGCACATCGAAGAACACGTCCAGCGCCTCGCTGACCAGCGATTGCTTGATGTTCGGGTAGTGCACGTCGACGATCTGTTGCAGCGTGGCGCGGTCGGGGAAGGCGATGTAGTGGAAGAAGCAGC
This sequence comes from Pseudomonas sp. PAGU 2196, assembly GCF_022179005.1. Taxonomy (NCBI): domain Bacteria; kingdom Pseudomonadati; phylum Pseudomonadota; class Gammaproteobacteria; order Pseudomonadales; family Pseudomonadaceae; genus Pseudomonas; species Pseudomonas sp. PAGU 2196. The sequence continues at coordinate 151,679 of NZ_BNTL01000022.1, forward strand.
GGCGCAGGAAGGCGTCGGGCAGTTCTTTTTCGTTGTTCGAGGTAATGATGATGATCGGGCGCTGCTTGGCCTTGATGGTCTCGTCGGTTTCGTAGACATAGAACTCCATCTTGTCGAGTTCTTGCAGCAGGTCGTTGGGGAACTCGATGTCGGCCTTGTCGATTTCGTCGATCAGCAGGATGACCCGCTCTTCAGCCTCGAAGGCCTCCCAGAGCTTGCCCTTTTTCAGGTAGTTGCGCACATCGTGGACTTTTTCGGTGCCCAACTGCGAGTCGCGCAGGCGGCTGACTGCGTCGTACTCGTAGAGGCCCTGGTGGGCCTTGGTGGTGGACTTGATGTGCCAGGTGATCAGGCGGGCGCCGAAGGAGGCCGCGAGCTGCTCGGCGAGCATGGTCTTGCCAGTGCCCGGTTCGCCTTTGACCAGCAGCGGGCGTTCGAGGGTGATGGCCGCGTTTACCGCCAGTTTCAGGTCGTCTGTGGCGACGTAGTCGCGGGTGCCTTCGAACTTCATGGGAGTGTCCTCTGCGGGTGGCTGTGCCGGCCTTTTCGCGGGGCAAGCCCGCTCCCACAGGAGCACCACAAGCCTTGAGAACTGTGGTATCCCTGTGGGAGCCGGCTTGCCGGCGATAGGGCCATGACAGCCAGTACCTATTTTTGATTTGTTACCGACTATAACGCGGGGCTCGGCGCCTGCAAACGCAGACTGGGTATTCAGTCCCTGAATGCCCCGTCACGCGCTTTCAGTCGGACTTTGGCGCAGGCTGCTCATACCGCGCATTGAACGCCTGGACAAAACCATTACGCAGGATCTGCAAAAACGCCTCGAAGGCACTGACATCCTGCTTGTGCACACTGCCACTAAGCTCCACCCGGGTGGCGAACTGGTTTTTCGGCTGGTTTTTCAGCACCGATTCGGTGCCCCCCACCAGCGCCTCCCACACCGAGCGGAAAAAGCCCTTGTCCTTGTTCTGCACGTCCTGCTGCCAGTTAAACACATCGACATCGCGCAGCAACGGCTTGATATAGCCCGTAAGCCGGCCCTTCTCAGCCTGGGCTTCGATCACCAGGTCGCCATGCCCGGCATTGAAGTCGAACTTGCCATAAGCGCTGGCAAAGTCATTGAGCTTGCGCAACTGAATGTCGGTGGCGCGCAGGCGGAATTCGAAGTCGTCGAAGTCGCTGAACGGGTCGAAGGTAGCGCGGCTCTCGACCTTGGCATCCCCGAACAACACGGCATTGGCGTCGAAACTGGCGTCGCGCCGGCCTTTTTCGTTGCGCACGTTGGTCAGGTTACGAATGCTGGCGTCGAGCCGGGTCGCCTTGAGGTTGACGGGGGGCTTGGAGGTGAAGTTACGAAAGGTGAGCACGCCGTCTTCGATGCGTACTTCGTTGAGGGTGATCGGCAGCAGTTTTTCCAGTTGTTGGCGCCAATCGGTGCCGCGGCCGGTCTGTGACGCCTGCTTGCTGCCACCATCGACAAAGTTCAGCGCTGGCCGCACGAAGGTCACCTCGGCCACTACGGCGCGGTCGTACCACAACGCGTGCCAGCTCACCGACAGGTCGATCAGGGGCGCATCGAGCAGCGGCACCGGGACCTTGCCGCTGGTCTTGACGATCTTCAGGCCGTTGATCTGGTAAGCGCCGCGCCACCAAGCCAGGTCGACGTCGACGACCTGGCCGCGGTAGTCACCCATGTCGGCCAGCTTGTCGTTGAGGTAGTCGCGCACCAGGTAGGGCAGGGCCAGGTGCAGGGCCACCAGCAGCACGACCAGGCTGGCCAGGCCGACCAGCGGCCAGCGGTAGCGACCTTTCATCGAAGGTTCTCCTAGGCTGGATGTGCGGTTGACCGCAGCCGCCGCCTGGGAGTTCGAACAGGCTTTACGGGCCAACGGGGCAGGCTTACCCTTGAAGTCTTTCCCTGCATCTTCTTGTTCAAGGACCCCTGCCATGAGCCGTATCTACGCAGACAACGCCCATTCCATCGGTAACACGCCGCTGGTGCAGATCAACCGCATCGCCCCGCGTGGGGTGACCATCCTGGCCAAGATCGAAGGGCGCAACCCGGGCTACTCGGTCAAATGCCGGATCGGCGCGAACATGGTCTGGGACGCCGAAAGCAGCGGCAAGCTCAAGCCCGGCATGACCATCGTCGAGCCCACCTCGGGCAACACCGGCATTGGCCTGGCGTTCGTTGCCGCCGCCCGTGGCTACAAGCTGATCCTGACCATGCCGGCCTCGATGAGCCTTGAACGGCGCAAAGTGCTCAAGGCCTTGGGTGCCGAATTGGTGCTGACCGAGCCGGCCAAGGGCATGAAGGGCGCCATCGAGAAGGCCAACGAAATCGTCAACTCCGACCCGGCCCAGTACTTCCAGCCAGGCCAGTTCGAAAACCCGGCCAACCCGGCAATCCATGAAAAGACCACCGGCCCGGAGATCTGGAACGACACCGACGGCGCCGTCGATGTGCTGGTGGCCGGTGTGGGCACTGGCGGTACCATCACCGGCGTTTCGCGCTACATCAAGCAGACCCAGGGCAAGTCGATCCTGTCGGTGGCGGTGGAGCCGGTGGCCTCGCCGCTGATCAGCCAGACCCTGGCCGGTGAAGAGCTCAAGCCCAGCCCGCACAAGATCCAGGGCATTGGCGCGGGCTTTGTGCCGAAGAACCTCGACCTCTCCATGGTCGACCAGGTCGAGACGGTGACCGACGAAGAGTCCAAGGCCATGGCCATTCGGCTGATGCAGGAAGAGGGCATTCTGTGCGGTATTTCCTGTGGCGCAGCGATGGCGGCGGCAGTGCGCCTGGCCGAAAAACCAGAGATGCAGGGTAAGACCATCGTCGTAATCCTGCCCGACTCTGGTGAGCGTTACCTGTCGAGCATGCTGTTCAGCGATATGTTCAGCGAGCAGGAAAACCAGCAGTAATCGCCTCGTCCTCTGATCAGGCGCAACACTCGGTAATCCGGTTTATTGCAGAATCTTCATGAATGAGATCCCGCCCAGGTTGTTTTTACCGGGGCGGGATGGGTTTATGATGGCCGGATGATTTTTTCGGGAGCAGGCGGCGCAGGCCTGCTTCCTTTCCAAGGAGTGTTGCATGACCTTTTCCTTTGCAGCCAAGGCGGGTGTCCTGCTGGTGTTTTTCGGCAGCGTGCTGTTCGTGCACCTGCGCGGCAAGGCGCGCCTGCCGGTGTTGCGCCAGTTCGTCAACCATTCGGCGCTGTTCGCCCCCTATAACGCCTTGATGTACCTGTTTTCTGGCGTGCCGTCCAAGCCGTACCTGGACCGCCAGCGCTTCCCTGAACTGGATGTGCTGAAGGACAACTGGCAGGAAATCCGCGAAGAGGCCATGCGCCTGTTCGACGAGGGCTACATTCGCGCAGCTGAAAAAGACAACGACGCCGGCTTCGGTTCGTTCTTCAAGAAGGGCTGGAAGCGCTTCTACCTGAAGTGGTACGACAAACCGCTGCCGTCGGCCGAGGCCCTGTGCCCGCGCACCGTCGAGTTGGTCAGCAGCATCCCCAACGTCAAGGGCGCGATGTTCGCCTTGCTGCCCGGTGGCAGCCACCTGAACCCGCACCGCGACCCGTTCGCCGGCTCGTTGCGCTATCACCTGGGCTTGTCCACGCCCAATTCCGACGACTGCCGCATCTACGTCGATGGCCAGGTGTATGCCTGGCGTGACGGCGAGGACGTGATGTTCGACGAGACCTACGTGCACTGGGTCAAGAACGAGACCGACGTCACCCGCGTGATCTTGTTCTGCGACATCGAACGCCCGCTGAGCAGCCCGCTGATGACCCGCATCAACCGCCAAGTCAGTGCCTTCCTCGGCCGCGCCACCGCGCCGCAGAACACCGACGACGAGCGCGTCGGCGGGATCAACCAGGCGTATGCCTGGAGCAAGCGCTTCAGCAACAAGATCAGCAGCCACGTGAAGCAGTTCAAGCGCGCCAACCCCAAGGCCTACCGCATTCTGCGGCCGGTGTTGGCGGTGGTGGTGGCGTATCTGTTGTATCGCTGGTTGATCTGATTTCTACCCACTGGGGCTGCTTTGCAGCCCTCTCTGGCCCAAAATCTGTAATCGGATGCAAGTGCTTGTGTATTAGGGGTGTGCTATCTCAAGAAGTCGAACCCGTCGAACGTATAGGAAATACGAAAAGTTCCGGGTACAGGAAGTATGCTGCCCTGTGTTTCAGTGGATCGATGCAAGGCTTCAAGGTGCATAAAAAGTTGCTCTACGTAAGCGGAATGCATGTCGAATGCACGGTATTCCCCCCTGAGGGAATAGTCACCTTCTAGGGCATAATATCGCAGTATTCGAGGGTCCTCGCTTGGCGGTGTTTTGGGGGTTACTTCAATGTTTCTAATTATTCCGTTGCAGGCCTCTGTGACGAACGCTGAATGAGCGAGTGGCAGTTGTGAGTTTCTGAAGAAGCTACTCGTTGATTCGAGGCTTTCCAGAACTTTGTCTACATTGCCAAAAGCCATCCTCCATGTGGCCTTGCGGATACAGAAATTGGGCAAGGCATCACTGTCCGTGTCAGACGCATAGAGGCCGTAGAACGTCCCAGTCTTCTTCTCAAATACTGAAATGCCGAGTGTTAATTTGAAAACAAGCAGCGCTTCGTCCGAGAAGGTTGCGCTGATTGTTGTGACCTCGTGCATCAAGGCGCTCACCAGCTGGCGTGCCCCTGGAGGGGAGATATAAGCTTGCATGCGGGATTGATGACCAGCAGGCGTTTGGGTCAGGTCTTTTTCCCATGAGAGGTTGTGCATTATCATTTCCTTCGCATGTCTTTCAAGCGGCCGAGGAATTCGGGGTTTGTTGATTTGAACCGATCTACAGTCCAAACATTAGAGCGGGAGTCGATGGCGAGGTTTCGCCGTGAGTCCCCATAGTTAGCTTTTTCCTCGTGTGCATCAACACCTTGGTTTTTCCACCATTTATCATCCCGAGCCGTCAGCTTTACAACCGGCGCATCAGGGATTTCGAAATCATCATCCGATGCCTCATTGTGCTCCTCGTTGAAGCTCAGGCGGTTTTTCCAGCTAGAGGTGTTGTCTTGATCTGCCCACGAAGGCGTATTGTCAAGCTTGAATGAAGATTCAAACCCACCAAGGTCCTGGTTTGAGCCGTTGTTGGAGTTTGTCGTGATGGTGCGACCGGTCAGCGCGCTAAGCAACCGAGCAAAGAAACTACTAAGCGTCTGACTCAATGCTTGCTTGCCATCAGGGTCCACATATTTGTACGGGTTACCCAAGTATCTCGACGCGAGCAGTCTCTACCCAGGTAGCGGTGCAAAGCGGCCAGACGGTGTTGCTGGGGGGCTTGATCAAACAGAACGAGGCCGACAGTCAGAGCCGTGTGCCTTGGTTGGGCAGGGTACCTGGGGTGGGCTGGCTGTTCAGCGATACGCAGCGTAGCCATGGCCGTACCGAGTTGATCGTGCTGATCACGCCGAAGGTGGTGAGTGATGCCAGCACGGCCCGCCAGGTGACGGATGAGTATCGGCAACAGTTGCAGCTCATACGGCCTGGATTGAGTGAGGGGTGAGCCACTGATTAACTGATTATCCCGCCGTGTTGCGTTGAGTAATGCTGTGTGTGGAAGGTCCGGGCCGGGAGTGATAGCACATGCCCGGACCTTAGCGATCAGTTAATCAGCTCCCGTCGCAACGATTGGCACAAGGCGAGGGCAGCGCCCTCGCTCTTGGTGTTGCTGGAGTCATTATTGTTGCGTGGTGCCAAAATTTTTCAGATAGGTTTGCGCGAGCGTCCCATCGGGCCCAGGTTTTTTTGAAATGGCTGCAAGTTCGCCAATGGAAATGAAGTGATCATGGATCACCTCTTTGAACTCGCCATTAAAGAATTCTCGCTTGACCGCTATTACCGCCAATTCATCGCATGCGCTTTCAATGGCTAGCCATTCCATGTTGCGGCTACATAGAACTATCGGGTAATCGAGCGTGCCGTCAAAAAAAGTCCTGTTGCCATGCTCAAATTCTTCAAGGTCATTGAGGGTATTCTTTCCGCTGAAGGAAAGGCAGCTACCCTCTTGAGTGGCCTCACCCAGATATTTGACGATCACCGGCGCGCAAAATTGATGGGTGCTGGAGTCGATAAGTGACGCCATTACCGTGTCATTGTCCAGTATGGGCCTTTCTATAAAATAGAAAACACAATCACGATATTTGAATACGTTCTGTGGGAGCTCCTTGTTAAACGCTAAATGCTCAGAGATTTTGGTTGTAATATCAACGGTGTCTTGAAAGTTTAACTTTAGCATCATGGTGTTGATCCAAATCGTATTTTTGTCAGGTCTTTTTTGTCACCTGTCATGCGCATCGCAGCTGACGGGCCGCCGGTGCTCGTGGATTTTTCATAGAATCTATAGGTTTTCTGGCTATTGGTGAGTTAGGACGGATCCGTCTTTCGAGGTGCTGTGTTCGTAGCCATTAGATTTAGCGTCGATTGCTGCCTCGGGCGTGCGGTCTGCTTGAATTTGGTTTGAACTGTTTTTTGTGAATTTTGAGGGGGAACTGACAGGCGTCCAAGGCGCGTTTTCGGCAGTCGTCAGCGTTTTTCCGAAGCTTGCTATATTTTCCCACCCCGTATCGCGTCTATCGCGTCTATCGCGACGCTTGCGAGGCCAGGGACAGAGGGAATTACAGAAATCACAGCATCGAAGGCAAAATACCATCACAACCACCTGGCTATCCCCCTGCATTATCAGGGCGCACAAAAAAGGCGGTCATTGCCGTGACCGCCCCTCAAGCCCGCGCTGCGCTACCTCACGCCGGCTCTAGTGCCTCGACCACCTTCCCGCGGCTCAGGTGCACCACCTTGTCCGCCGTATCGAAGTAGCGGTCATCATGCGAGATCACGATGATGGTCTTGCCCAACCGCTTCAGGTCCGGCAGCAGCTCGGTGTAGAACACCCGGCGGAAGGTCGGGTCCTGGTCTGCCGCCCATTCGTCGAACACCAATACCGGCCGCCCATCCAGCCAAGCGTTGACCAGCGCCAGGCGTTTGCGTTGGCCGGTGGACAGGTCGGTGGTGGTAAACGCACCATCGCGCACGCTCACCTTATGGGCGATTTCCAGCCGCTCCAGGTAGCGCGTGGCATCGCTGGGCAGGCTGTGCTCGTGCTCTGGCAGGTCTTCGAACAGGTAGTAGTCGGCGAACACGGTGGTGAACAGCTGGCGATAGTCGTCCAGCCCCTGCGGGTCAACGGCCTTGCCGTTCAGGCGCACTTCGCCGCGTTGCGGGGTATACAGGCCCAGCAGCAGCTTGATCAGCGAGGTCTTGCCGCAGCCGTTTTCGCCGACGATGAACAGGATCTCGCCCGGCGCGATGCTCAGGTTCACCGGCCCGACGCGGAAGGGTTCGTTACCGTCCACCGGTGGGTAGGCGTATTCGACATTGTGCAGCTCCAGGTGCGCGCTGCCGGGGGCGGTGTGCTTGATCGGCTGGTCCAGCAGCAGGTGCGGTTCGGGTGAGGAAAAACGCTCGGACAGGTCGGCGATGCGGCGGAACGCCACTTGCGCGCGGCCGAGAATCGGCAGGTTGCCGATCAGTGTCTCCAGCGGGCCTTTCATGTACAGCAGCACCAGCACGAACCCGCTCATTACGGCCGGGTCGTTGCTCGGCCACAGCGACTGCAGGGCCAGGGTCAGGCCGATGACCACGAAGAACAGCATCGAGCCGAGGCTCTTGGCGGCCACGAAAATGTTGATGGCGCGGATGTGGGTGTTGGCGATGAAGTCGGCGGTGCCCTGGATGTTGCGGGTCAGCATGGCATGGCGGCGGCGGCGGTCGATGCGCAGCTCCTTGGCGCCTTCGGCAATCGCCGAGTAGTGCTTTTGCAGGTTGTCCTCGGCATCGCGGGCGGCGTTGAAACCGGCCACGCCTTTTTGCCGGGCCACGTACTGCACGGCGCTGCCGATGCCGATCGCCACCAGGGTGATCAGGAAGATCGGCCACGACAGCCAGGCCAGGTAGGCCAGGCAGCCAGTCACGGTGGTCAGCGAGATAGCCAGCGGGGCGAAGGCAAAGGCGAAGTCACTGATGGTGTCGACGTCGCGGGTCAGCACCGGGATCAGGCGGTGGGTGCGGTAGCGCTCGATCTGCTCGATCGGCGCCGACAGCACCTTGGCGCCGAGGTCTTTGCGCAGCCGGGCGATGACCTTCTGGCCTACGTAGTTGGTGCCACTGTCGGCGGCCACGCTGCTCACCAGCGCCAGCACGCACAGGCCGGCGAAGGCCAGGATCACGCCCTGGCTCATGCCATCGGGGGCATGCAGGCCCTGGTTGACGGTGGCCAGCAGCGCGGTCACGGCCAGGCCGCCGACCATGCCCAGCAGCACCGAGACGATGACCGCCGGGCGGTAGGGTTTGAGCAGGCCCAGCAATTCGCGGATGGCCCCGGGGGAAGACGTTTTCATGAAGCGCGATCTCGGTGAGGGAGTGGAGGTGGGCGGCGCGGCGGGGTCAGCTCCCGAGGGCCAGGGTGCCCTTCATCAAGGTGCTGTGGAATGGGAACGAGCAGTAGAAGCTGTAGGCAGTGCCGGCCCTCAACGAACGGGTGTCGAGGGTGACGCTGTCTTTTTCGCCACCGCCGATCAGGCGGGTATGGGCGATGACCCGGGTATCGCCTGGCTTCACGTAGTCCTGTGCCTCGCCTGCCTTCAGGCCGTCGTCCAGCACGCCTTGCATGTCTGCCTGGGTGCTCAGGACCCAGTTATGGCCCATCACGTTCTTCGGCATTTCGCCAGGGTGGGCGAGGGTGACGGTGAACGACGTGCAGGCCTTGGGGATGGTGATTTCGGCCTTGTCGAAGGTCATCTGGTCGGTGCCGTGGATGTCCACGGCGCAGTGCTCGGCCGACCAGGCGACGGCAGGGGCCGCGGCGAGCAAGGCGAGGAGCAGAAGCTGGCGAGTCATGTAGGGTTCCTGGACGATAAAAGGGTGCACATCGTTCAGACGAACCGGCGCGCGTTCGCTTTACCTGTGTGTTCGCGCGGGTGAATTTCTGCCGGGCATGCTCGTTCATCTAGTCAGGCGCCCTGATGGCGCAGCATCCCTTTCGCCGCCACGGCGGCCCTGGCTTGAGGTGACGGTACATGAGTGAATTGCTGAGCTTTGCGATCGAACCCCTGGACGCTGCCCGCGGCGACCTGCCGTTGTTGGTGCGCGCGCCGGAGCCTGGCATCGACCTGCTCGACGCGTTCGACGAGCTGAAACCGCTGGTTGACCGCCACCTGCTGCACGCCGGCGGCATCCTGTTCAGGGGCTTCCAGGTGGGTGGGGCTGAGGCTTTTCGCCAGTTCGCCGCCGCGTTCGGCCACCCGCTGCTCAACTACGAGTTCGGCTCCACGCCGCGCAGCAACGTGACCCAAGGCGTTTACACCTCGACCGAGTACCCGGCGCACCAGAGCATCCCGCTGCACAACGAGCAGGCCTACACCCTCGAGTGGCCGATGAAAATCTGGTTCTACAGCGTGATCCCCGCCGAGACCGGCGGCGAGACGCCGATTGCCGACAGCCGCGAAGTGTATCGGCGGATGCCAGCGCGTATTCGCGAGCGCTTGGTCGAGAAGGGCCTGATGTATGTGCGTAACTACGGCAACGGCCTGGACGTGGAATGGTCGCAGGTGTTCAACACCGAAGACCCGCGGCAGGTCGAGGCCTACTGCCGTGCGCATGCCATTGAATGCATCTGGAAGGAGGATGGCGAGTTGCGCACACGCCAACGCTGCCAGGTAGTGGCGCGTCATCCGGTGACGGGGGAGGACGTGTGGTTCAACCAGGCGCACCTGTTCCATGTGTCTAACCTGCAGCCGGAGGTGCGGGAGTCGTTGATGGACATCGTCGAGGAAGAGGACCTGCCGCGTAATGTGTATTACGGCGATGGCTCGACCATTGAGGACGCGTTGCTTGATGAGGTACGCGGGGTGTTGGATGAGTGCACTATCAGTTTCCCTTGGCTGGAGAATGATGTGCTGATGCTCGATAACATGCTCGCGGCGCATGCGCGTTCGCCGTTTACGGGGAAGCGCAAGGTGGTGGTGGCGATGGCGCAGGGGCATTCTCAGGTGGGGCGGNNAGCGCCGCCTGTTCCTCAAAGCGTTGCAGGGCGAGGGCATGGACTTCTCCGTGCTGCCGATTGCGCCGGGTGTCGAGGTCGACGAGCGTGACCGGTTGTCCTACGCCCAGCGGCGCATGTGGTTCCTCTGGCAACTCGACCCCCAAGGCGCAGCCTATAACCTGCCAATGGCCGTGCGCCTGAATGGCCCATTGGACCTGAGCGCCCTGCAACACGCATTCGACGCTCTGGTCGCCCGCCACGAAACCCTGCGCACCCGCTTTGTCGCCGACGGCGATGACGTACGTCAGCACGTGGATGCCGTCGCGGCCCCGCTGCAATTGCGCCAGGACTGCCTGAGCGAACTGGCCGAAGCGACCCGCCAACACACCCTCGAATCGATTGCCGAAGCCGAGGCCCTGGCGCCTTTCGACCTGGCCACCGGCCCGCTGCTGCGCGTGCGCCTGCTGCAACTGGCAGCGCAGGAACATGTCCTGCTGCTAACCCTGCACCATATCGTCGCCGATGGCTGGTCGATGAACGTGTTGATCGACGAATTCCTGCACCTGTACGACGCCGCCGTGGCCGGCACCCAAGCCACACTCGAGCCCCTGCCGATCCAGTACCGTGACTATGCCCTGTGGCAGCGCAGCTGGCTCGAGGCTGGTGAGCAGGACCGCCAATTGGCGTACTGGCAGGCGCGCCTGGGCGATGATCACGCCCCACTGGAGCTGCCGCTGGACCGCACCCGTAACGGCCGGCCAAGCTACCGCGGCGCCCGCCACGCATTCCCGATTGCTGCCGATGTCGCCGAGCGCCTGCGCGGCCTGGCGCGTCGGCACAACGTTACCTTGTTCATGGTTTTGCTGGCGGCCTTCAAGCTGCTGCTGCAGCGCTACAGCGGGCAGGGCGCAATCCGCGTTGGCGTGCCCATCGCCAACCGCAACCGCGCCGAAAGCCAGGGCTTGATCGGCTGCTTCATCAATACCCAAGTGCTGCACACCGAGCTCGACCCGTTGCTGGATATCACCGGCCTGTTGCAGCGCGTGCGCGAAACCGCCGTGGGCGCGCAGAGCCATCAGGACCTGCCGTTCGAGCAACTGGTCGAAGCCTTGGACCTGCCCCGTAGCACCGACAGCCCGCTGTTCCGCGTGCTGTTCAACCATCAGGCCCAGGTGGCGGATGTCGAAGCCATCAAGACCTGCTCTGGGCTGAGCCTGGCGCCGATCACCCTGGAAAAGCACAGCGCCCGTTTCGACCTGGCGCTGGATACCCACGAGCGTGCCGGGCAGCTGCATGCGGCCTTCACCTATGCCCTGGACGTGTTCGATGCGGCCACGATCGAGGCCCTGGGCGAGCAATGGCTGGCCTTGGTGCAGGCGCTGGCCGATGACACCGCTGGCGCGGTGGGCGAGTTGCCGTTGCCTGGCCTGGCAGCCACTCGGGGTGTGCCAGGTCATTTGGTCGAGCCGCTGCTGGTTCACCAGCGCTTTGCCGACGCCGCCCGCCGCCACCCCGCGCGCACCGCAGTGATGGCCGCCGGCGAGGCAGCCAGCTACGCCGAACTCGATGCCCGCGCCGAGGCCATCGCCGACAGGCTGGTCGAAGCTGGCGTGCAGCCAGACACCCTGGTCGGCGTGCTGGCTGACCGCAGTGTCGGCATGCTCGCCAGCATCCTCGGCGTGCTCAAGGCGGGCGGCGCGTACCTGCCCCTGGAGCCTGAACAACCGGCCGAACGCCTGGCCTACCTGCTCACCGACAGCGGCACCCAGCGGGTGCTGGCGCCTGGCAACTGGCAGGCGGAACTGCCAGAAGGCGTCTCCCGGCTGGCGTGGGAACATACCCAAGCCCTAAGCCAAAACACGCCACGCCCTAGTGCTGCCGCAGCCAACCTCGCCTACGTGATCTACACCTCCGGCACCACCGGCCAGCCCAAGGGCGTCGCGATCAGCCATGGCGCCTTGGGCAACTACGTTGAGGGCATCGCCGCACGCCTGCCGGTGGGGCAGATCCACAGCATGGCGCAAGTCTCGACCCCGGCAGCGGACCTTGGCCACACCATGCTGTTCGGCGCCCTGTGTGGCGGCCAGACCTTGCACCTGATGCTGCGCGAGCAAGTGTTGGATGCCGAGGGCTTTGCGGCCTACCTGGCACAGCACCAGGTGGACGCCCTTAAGATCGTGCCCTCGCACCTGGAGGCCATGTTGGGCGCCGGTCGCGCGGCACTGCCTGGCCAGTGCCTAGTGCTGGGCGGCGAAGCCATCAGCCCGGGCCTACTCGGCAAAATCCGCGCCCTGGCGCCGGCACTCAAGGTGTTCAACCACTACGGCCCGACCGAGACCACGGTCGGCGTGCTGGTGGCTGAACTGGACGATCAGGCGTCGCTCGGCCAACCGCTGGCCAACGCAACTGTCAGCGTGCTCGACAGCTGCCTGCAGCCACTGCCGGCCAAGGCCAAGGGCGAGCTGTACATCGGCGGCGCCGGCCTTGCCCGTGGCTACCTCGGCCGCCCGGCGCTCACCGCCGAGCGCTTCGTGCCCGACCCAAGTGGTGCCCACGGCGAACGCCTTTACCGCAGTGGCGACTGGGTACGGCACAACGCCGCTGGCGAGCTGCAGTTTGCCGGGCGCATGGACGGCCAGGTGAAAATCCGCGGTTACCGCGTGGAACTGGCCGAGATCGAGCAGCAGTTGCTTAGTCTGGAAGGCGTCGTCAACGCCGTGGTCCGGGTCAAGGGCCAGGCACCGGAAGCGGTGCTGGCGGCCTGGCTGGTGCCCAGCCAAATGCCGGCAGACAGCCAAGCTTGGCAGGACACGATTCGCGCCACGCTCAAAGGCCTGCTGCCCGAGCACATGGTGCCGACCCACCTGATGGTGCTGGCGCAACTGCCGGTCACGGTCAACGGCAAGGTCGACGTCAAAGCGCTGCCCGAGCCGGTCGCCATCCAGGCCGCCTATCAGGCCCCAGTGACCCCGCTGCAGGTGCAACTGGCGCAGATCTGGGCTGAAGTGCTGCAGGTGCCGCAGGTGGGCCTGAGCGACAACTTCTTTGCCCTGGGCGGGCACTCGCTGCTGGCCACCCAGGCCGTATCGCGGGTGCGCAAGCACCTGGGCCTGGACATCCCGCTGCGTACCCTGTTCGACACGGTCGACCTGCAGGCTTTCGCCCAGGCCGTGGCCGAGGGCGAGCAGGGTGCAGGGCTTGAGATCGAGATCCTCGACCGCGAGCAGCCACTGCCGGTGTCCCGCTCGCAAAACCGCCAGTGGCTGTTCTGGAAGCTCAACCCCGAAAGCCTGGCTTACAACACGCCAATGGCCGTGCGCATGCAAGGCACCCTCGACCGTGCTGCGGTGCAGGCCGCGCTGGATGCGCTGGTGGCGCGCCACGAGTCACTGCGCACGGTGTTTGTCGAAGCTAACGGTTTGCCGTGGCAACGCATCCTGCCCGCCGCCTCGGTGCCGATCGGTTTCGAAGACCTCAGTGGCCAGGACGAAGCCGCGCAGATGCGCAAGCTCGAGGCTGAAGCCTTCGCCCCGTTCGACCTGGAGCACGGCCCACTGCTGCGTGCCCGCCTGTTCAAGGTGCATGCGCAAGAGCACCTGCTGTCGCTGACCCTGCACCACATCGTCTCCGACGGTTGGTCGATGAGCCTGCTGGTACGCGAGTTCGCAGCGGCCTACAACGCGGCCGCCAGCGGCCAGGTGCGGGCCATCGAACCGCTGCCGGTGCAGTACGCCGACTTCGCCGCCTGGCAGCGCAAATGGCTGGACGAGGGGCAGATGCAGGCACAGATCGACTATTGGAAAGCGCGCCTTGAAGACGACTTCGAGGTCCTCGAACTGCCCGCCGACCGTATTCGCCCGCAGGTCAAAAGCTACCAGGGCAGCCGCTTCGATGTGCGCCTGCCGCTGGCCCTGACCGAGCGCCTGCGGGCATTGGCGGTGGCGTCCAATGCCACGCTGTTCCATGTCTTTTTAGCGGCCTATGCCATCGTGTTGTCGCGCTACAGCCGCAAGGACACGATCAACATCGGCGTGCCCGTCACCAACCGCAACCGCCTGGAGCTCGAAGGGCTGATCGGCTTCTTCATCAACGTGGTGGTGGCGCGGGTGGGCGTCGATGGCAGCCTGCCGTTCCCGCAACTGCTGGCCGCGATCAAGGAGACCACGTTGCAGGCCCAGGCCAACAAGGACGTGCCGTTCCTTGAGGTGGCCGAAGCCCTGTACCCCGAGCGCGACCAGGGCGTGAACCCGTTCTTCCAGGTGCTGTACAACCACTTGCGCGACTTGGGCGAGCAGGTGTCCAGCGATGCCCTGCACGGCCTCAAGGTCCGGGAAGTGGACCTGCTGGAGCCGGGCGCGCAGTACGACATCTCGCTTAACACCCTGGAACGCTCCGACGGTGTAACGGCCTCGTTCAACTACTCCACCGACCTGTTCGATGCCCCGCGTATCGAGCGCATGGCCGGGCACTGGCAAGCGCTGCTCGAAGCCATCTGTGCCGAGCCGCAGCGCTGCATCGCCGAGCTGGACTTCTTGGCCGACGCTGAGCGCCGTCAACTGACTCAAGGCTGGAACCCGGCACCGCAGGCCAGCAGCGGCCTGTGTGCGCACCAGTTGCTGGAGCGTCAGGCAAGTGCGCGGCCCGACGCCGTGGCGCTTATTTTCGACGACCAGCAACTGAGTTACGCCGAGCTGGACCGCTGCAGTAACCAATTGGCCCACCGCCTGCGTGCCCTGGGCGTAGGCCCAGACCGCCTGGTAGGTGTAGCCGTCGAGCGCGGCCTGGGCATGGCACTGGCGCTGATCGCCATTCACAAGGCTGGCGGTGCCTATGTGCCGCTGGACCCGGACTACCCGCAAGAGCGCCTGGCGTACATGGTCGAGGACAGCGGCATCGGCCTGCTGCTGGCCGATGCGCCGTCGCTGGCGCGCTTGCAGCTGGATAATCAGCTGCCTTGCGTGGTGCTCGAGCCCGGCACCCAGTGGCTGCACGCCTGGCCAGCCGAGCCGCTGCCGAACCTGGCCGCGCCGCACAACCTCGCCTATGTCATCTACACCTCCGGTTCCACCGGCATGCCCAAGGGCGTGGCCATCGATCACCATGCCTTGTCGGTGTTCTGCCAGGTGGCTGGCGACTACTCGCGCCTGAGCCCGGAAGACCGTGTGCTGCAGTTCGCCACCTTCAGCTTCGACGGCTTCATCGAGCAGTTTTTCCCGCCGCTGGCGCAAGGCGCTTGCGTGGTGCTGCGCGACCTGCGGCTGTGGGACACCAACACCCTGGTGGACGAGATCAACCGCCACGGGGTTACCGTGGCCGACCTGCCGGCGGCCTACTGGCGCCTACTGGCCCTGGAGCGTCGCGCACCCGAGGCCTATGGCCGGCTCAAGCAGATCCACGTGGGCGGTGAAGCGGTGCCGGAAGATGCCCTGCGCGCCTGGCTGGCCGACGGGCCGCCGGCGGTGCGCCTGCTCAACACCTACGGCCCGACCGAGGCGACCGTGGTCGCCACCACGTTCGACTGCTCGCCAATGACGCCCGAGCAGATCAGCGCAGGCGGCGTGCCGATTGGCCGCGCGTTGCCAGGCCGGACCTTGCACGCCCTGGACGACGGCCTGGCGCCGACCCCGGTCGGCGTGTCGGGCGAACTGTTCATCGGCGGGGCAGGGTGCCTGGCGCGGGGTTACCACCAACGCCCATCGCTGACAGCCGAACGCTTCATTCCCGACCCGTTCGACCCCGTGGGTGGAGGCCGGTTGTACCGCACCGGCGACCTCGGCTACTACGACGAGCAGGGGCAACTGGCCTATCGCGGGCGAGCTGACCACCAGGTGAAGGTGCGCGGCTTCCGTATTGAACTGGGCGAGATCGAGCAGTACCTGCGCGCGCATCCAGATGTGCGTGAGGCAACGGTACTGGCTATCGACCTGCCCAGCGGGAAGCAGCTGTGCGCCTATGCCGTGCCTGTCGAAGGCAGCACTGGCGACCTGCGCCAGGCGCTCAAGCAGTACCTCAAGGCCAGCCTGCCGGACTACATGATCCCGTCCTACCTGGTGACCCTGCCGAACATGCCGCTGACCCCCAGCGGCAAGCTCGACCGCAAGGCGCTGCCGCTGCCCGACCCCAGCCAGCCGCAGCACGACTACGAAGCGCCGCAGACCGAACTGCAACAGCAACTGGCGAGGATCTGGGCGCAATTGCTGAACCTCGGCCAGGTTGGCCTGAACGACAACTTCTTCGAGCTCGGCGGCCACTCCCTGCTGGCCGCACAGGCAGTTTCGCGCATCAACGTGGAGCTGGGGCTGGACCTGCCCCTGCGGCTGATCTTCGCCCACCCCGAGCTGCGTGCGTTCGCCCAGGCACTGGACGAGCAAGGCCTGTCGCTGAGCGACGACGGCCTGAGCGATATCGAAAAAATGATGAATGAATTCACAGAGGCCTGACATGGAACTCACTGCAGCACAACGCATTGCCCAACGCTTCGTCGGCCTCCCTGTGGAGCAGCGTCAGCAGATTCTGGAGAAAATGCAGGCCACCGGGCAAAGCTTCCGCCTGTTGCCCATCGTGCCCGCACGCCAGAGCCTGGCGCGCATTCCGTTGTCGTTTGCCCAGCAGCGCTTGCTGTTCCTCTGGCAGTTGGAGCCCGACAGCCCGGCCTATAACGTGCCGATGGCCGTGCGCCTCAAGGGCGCACTCGACCTGGCGGTATTGCAGCAGGCGCTGGATGCGCTGGTCAGCCGTCACGAGTCGCTGCGTACCCGCTTCGTCTCGGATGAAGGCGAGCTCCATCAGGACATTCTCGACGCCTGCCCGCTGGTGCTGGACGTGGTCGAGTGCCAGGACGATGAAGCCGCCTTGAGCGTCGCTGTCGATGCCGCGCTGAAGCAGCCGTTCGACCTGCTGGCCGGGCCGTTGATGCGGGTTACGCTGCTGCGCGTGGACGCCGAGCACCATGTGCTGGCCCTGAGCATGCACCACATCATCTCCGACGGTTGGTCGAGCGACCTGCTGGTGCAGGAATTCATCCAGTTGTACACCGCGTTGGCTGAAGGCCGCCAGGCCGAATTGCCGGCCCTGCCGATCCAGTACGCCGATTATGCGATCTGGCAGCGTGCCTGGCTGGAGGCCGGTGAGGCCCAGCGCCAGCTGGCGTACTGGCAGGCGCAACTGGGTGACGAGCAGCCGTTGCTGAGCCTGCCGTTGGACTTCGAGCGGCCGGCCACACCGAGCTATCGCGGCGCGGTGCTCAAGCTGAACATCGGCGCCGAGCAGGCCGAGGCTTTGCGCGCCCAGGCACGCAAGGGCGGCCACACCGTATTCGTGCTGATGCTGGCTGCCATGGCGGTGGTGCTGTCGCGTTACAGCGGGCAGTCGGACATCCGCATCGGCGCACCGAATGCCGGGCGTAACCGCAAAGAGCTGGAAGGCCTGATCGGCTTCTTCATCAATACCCAAGTGCTGCGTGTGCAAGTGGACGAGCGCGCGACCTTCGCTGCGCTGCTGGAGCAGGTCAAGGACGTGATCGGCGGCGCCCAGTCGCACCAGGAGCTGCCGTTCG
This sequence comes from Pseudomonas sp. PAGU 2196, assembly GCF_022179005.1. NCBI lineage: Bacteria > Pseudomonadati > Pseudomonadota > Gammaproteobacteria > Pseudomonadales > Pseudomonadaceae > Pseudomonas > Pseudomonas sp. PAGU 2196. The sequence goes on from NZ_BNTL01000022.1 coordinate 169,321, forward strand.
AGCACCTGGTGGATGCCTTGCTGCCAGAACGCAACCTGGCCCACAACCCGCTGTTCCAGTTCAAGATCAACCAGCACGTGGCGGCCGGCGACCCCTCGCGCAAGCGCCTGGGCGAGCTGGAGGTAGAAGGCTTTGCCCGCGAAGGGGGCGATGCGCGCTTTGACCTGGCCTTCGACTTCTCGGACAAACCCGATGGCATCGAGGGGTATTTCACCTACGCCACCGACCTGTTCGAGCAGGCCACCATTCAGCGCCTGGCGGATTCGCTGCGGCGCGTGCTGGACGTGCTCAGCCACGCCCCGCACACGCCGATCGTCGAGCACCTTGAAGTGGCGGCGCAGCAGCAGGCCGCGCCAGCAGCCTACCCGCACCGCGACGTCCTCGCCTTGTGGCACCAGGCGATGGCCCAAGGGCAGGCCCAAGGTGGCGTGCGCGCAGGTGACCGCTTCATGACCCAGGCCGGGCTGGACGCTGCGTCCAACCGCGTGGCCGACTACCTGCGCCAGCGCGGCGTCGGTGCTGGCAGCATCGTTGCCCTGTGCCTGCCGCGCTCCATTGAGTGGGTCACGGCCTTGCTGGCAGTCCTCAAGACCGGCGCCGCCTACCTGCCGCTGGACACCCTGCAGCCGCAGGAGCGCTTGCAGCAGTTGATCGTCGACAGTGGCGCTGCCGTGCTGCTGCATGAGCCGGGCGATACACGCTTCGCGGGGCTCGACGGGGTGCATGCGGTTGCCTGTGAGCCCGCCACCTGGGCAGGCTGCAGCGACAGCCGGGTAGAGGTTGCAGTCAGCCCTGAACAGCCGGCCTACCTCATCTACACCTCGGGCTCGACCGGCCAGCCGAAAGGCGTGGTGGTCAGCCACGGGGCGCTGGCCAGCTACATCCAAGCCGTGCTGGAGCGCCTGCAACTGCCCGCCGGTGCGAGCATGGCCATGGTGTCCACCACCGCCGCCGACCTGGGCCACACCGTACTGTTCGGTGCCCTGGCCTCGGGCCGCCTGCTGCATTTGTTGCCGCAAGAACTGGCCTTCGACCCCGACGGTTTCGCCAGCTACATGGCGCAGCACCAGGTGGGCGTGGTGAAGCTGGTGCCAAGCCACCTGCAAGGCCTGCTGCAAGCGTCCCGCGCCGCCGAGGTGCTGCCTGCCGAAGCGTTGATTCTGGGCGGCGAAGCATGCCCTTGGAGCCTGTTGGAAAAAGTCCGTGAGTTGCGCCCGGGGTGCCGGGTGATCAACCACTACGGCCCGACCGAGACCACGGTCGGCGTGCTGACCTTCGAGCCAGGCCAGCGTCTGCAAGGCTGCCGCACGGTGCCGGTCGGTCGCCCGCTGGGCAATGCCTGCGCCCAGGTGCTCGATGGTTACCTCAACCCGCTGGCGCCGCACGTGGTCGGCGAGCTGTACCTGGGTGGGCAGGGTGTTGCTCAGGGCTACCTGGGCCAGCCGGGGCTGACGGCCGAGCGCTTTGTACCGGCTGCGGGTGGCGCCCGCCTGTACCGCACGGGCGACCGAGCGCGAATGAGTGCTGAAGGCCTGATCGAATTCACCGGGCGTGCCGATGACCAGGTGAAAATCCGTGGCTATCGCGTCGAGCCGGGTGAAATCGGCCGAGTCATCGCCGGGCTGCCCGGTGTCAGCGACGCCGTGGTCCTGGCCGTGCCGCTGGAAGGCGATGCCGAGCGCCTGCAGTTGGTGGCCTATGTGGTGGCTGAAGGGGGCATGAGCACGCAGCAGTTGCAGGCGCATCTGCAGACGCGCCTGCCTGACTACATGGTGCCCGCACACATCCTGTTGCTCGAGCGCCTGCCACTGACCGCCAACGGCAAGCTCGACAAGCGTGCCTTGCCCACACCGGGCGCGGTAAGCCGCGGCTATGTGGCCCCAGAAGGCGAGGTCGAAGAGAAGCTCGCCGCCGTGTGGGCTGATGTGCTTAAGCTGGAACGCGTGGGCAGCAGCGACAACTTCTTCGAGTTGGGTGGCGACTCCATCCTCAGCCTGCAGATCATCGCCCGGGCCAAGCGCCAAGGCATCAAGATCACCCCCAAGCAACTGTTCGAGCAGCAGACCGTTGGCCAACTGGCCCAGGTCGCCAAGCGCATCGAAGCCAAGCAACCGCCTGCAGCCCCCGTGGATACCGCGACCCGCGGTGAGGTGGCGCTGCTGCCGGCCCAGGTGCGTTTCTTCGAGATGGACATCGCACAGCCTGCGCATTGGAACCAGTCGGTGCTGCTGAAACCGGCCCAGCGTGTGCAAGTGGAGCACCTGGAAGCGGCCCTGCGTGCGGTGCTGGAACAGCACGATGCCTTGCGCCTGCGCTTCAGCCGCCAGAACGGCCAGTGGCAGGCCCGCTTCCAGGCCCTGGACGCTTCGCCGGTGCTGCGCCAGCGCAGCCTCGCGGCGTTGAGCGAACTGGACGCTGCGGGTACCGAGGTGCAAGCCAGCCTCGACCTGGAGCACGGGCCGCTGCTGCGTGCCGAACTGTTCGACGTCGCCGATGGCCAGCAGCGTTTGCTGTTGGTCATCCACCACTTGGTGGTAGACGGCGTGTCATGGCGGGTACTGCTGGAGGACCTGCAAGAGGCTTACCAGCAACGCCTGAACGGGCAGGTCGTTAGCCTGCCGGCCAAAACCTGCGGCGTGAAAACCTGGGCCGAGCGCCTGGTCACTCACGCCAGCAGCCCAGCGCTGCACGCCCAGGCTGACTACTGGCAGCAGGTGCTGCAAGGCAGCCCGGCAGAACTGCCGCGTGACAACCCGCAGGGCAGCCTGGGCAACCAGCATGCCCGTACCGCTGCATCGCGCCTGGATGCCGCGCGTACCGCCCAGTTGCTAAAGCAGGCACCCGCCGCCTACCGCACCCAGGTCAACGACCTGCTGCTGACCGCGCTGGCGCGTACCCTGTGCCAGTGGAGCGCGCAGGACGAGGTGCTGGTGCAACTGGAAGGCCATGGCCGCGAAGACCTGTTCGACGACCTTGACCTCAGCCGCACGGTGGGTTGGTTCACCAGCGTGTTCCCGGTACGCCTTGCCCCTGGCCAGGCGCTGGGCCCGTCGATCAAGGCAATCAAAGAGCAATTGCGCGCGGTGCCGGATAAGGGCATCGGTTACGGCCTGCTGCGTTACCTGGGCGATACCCCGGTCCGCGAGCGGCTCAGCGGCGCTGCGCAGCCACGCGTCACCTTCAACTACCTGGGCCAGTTCGACAGCAGTTTCACGACGGACGATGCTGCCTTGTTCAGCCCGAGCGGCGAAAGCGCCGGGCGTACCCAATGCGCCGGTGCGCAACTGGGCAACTGGCTGAGCATCACCGGCCAGGTGTATGGCGGCGAGCTGTTCCTGGAGTGGACCTACAGCGAAGACGTCTACCACCCGGAAACCATCCAGCAACTGGCCCAGGCCTACGAGCAGGCACTGGCCGAGTTGGTCGAGCATTGCTGCCAGGCGCAGCACCACGGCGTGACGCCTTCGGACTTCCCATTGGCCGCGCTCACCCAGGGCCAGTTGGACTGCTTGCCTGTACCTGCAGCGCAGATCGCCGATGTGTATCCGCTGTCGCCGATGCAGCAGGGCATGCTGTTCCACACCCTGTACGATCAGCAGGCCGGCAACTACATCAACCAGTTGCGGGTCGATGTCGAGGGGCTGGATGTGCAGCGCTTCAAGCAGGCCTGGCAGGCTGCGCTCGATGCTCATGACATCCTGCGCAGCAGTTTTGTGCTGCAGGGCGAGCTGGAGCAGGCCGTGCAGGTGGTGCGCAAATCGTTGGCGTTGCCGTGCAGCGAGCATGACTGGCGTGGCCAGCCGGCGCTTGAGCAGGCCCTGCAGGCGCTGGCCGAAGGCGAGCGCCAACAAGGGTTCGACCTGACCGAAGCGCCGCTGCTGCGTCTGGTGCTGGTGCAAACGGGCGAAGCCCGCCACCACCTGATCTACACCAACCACCACATCTTGATGGATGGCTGGAGCACCTCGCGCCTGCTGGGTGAAGTGCTGCAACGTTACGCAGGCATGGCGCCGAAGGCCCAGGCCACGCACTACCGCGACTATATCGCCTGGCTGCAAGGCCAGGACGCGGCGGTCGCCGAAGCCTTCTGGCAGGCCCAGCTGGCCGCGCTCGATGAGCCGACGCGCCTGGCCCAGGCCATTGCCGGGAGCGCGGGCGTTGCGGGCAGCGGCTATGGTGATCATCGCCTGGCCCTCGATGCCGAGCAGACCGCCCGCATTGAAGCCTTCGCCCGCGCTAACCGCGTCACCGTCAACACCCTGGTGCAATCGGCCTGGCTGCTGCTGTTGCAGCGCTATACCGGCCAGGCCAGTGTCTGCTTCGGCGCCACCGTGGCCGGCCGCCCGGCAGATTTGCCAGGCGTTGAGGAGCAGATCGGTCTGTTCATCAACACCCTGCCGGTGATTGGTGCACCCCGCGCCGAGCAACGTGTCGGCGAGTGGATCGCCCAGGTTCAAGGCTGCAACCTGGCGTTGCGCGAGTTCGAGCACACCCCGCTGTACGACGTGCAGCGCTGGGCCGGGCAGGGTGGTGACGCGCTGTTCGACAGCATTCTGGTGTTTGAAAACTACCCGGTGTCCGAGGCGCTGCAACAAGGCGCGCCGGGCGGGTTGCGCTTTGGCGACGTGGCTGTGCAAGAGCAGACCAACTACCCGCTGACGCTGGTGGTAGAACTGGGCGCGACTCTGTCGATGCAATACAGCCATGACCGTGCCCTGTGGAGCGACGAGAGCATTGGCCGGTTGGCGGGTTATTTCACCCGCCTGCTGCAGGCATTGGTCGCCGATGCGGATGCAGTAGTCGGCGAGCTGCCGATGCTGAGCCTGCAAGAACAGCAGTTGATGGTCGAGGGCTGGAACGACACCCTCGCGGCGTACCCGAATGAGCGCAGCATCCACTCACTGATCGAAGCCCAGGTGTTCGCCACCCCGGACGCCCCGGCGTTGGTGTTCGGCGAGCAGACCCTGAGCTACGCCGAACTCAACGGCAAAGCCAACCAGCTGGCGCACAAGCTGCGTGAACTGGGTGTGGGCCCGGACGTGCTGGTAGGCATCGCCATGGAGCGCAGC